>JAGWBT010000127.1 GCA_021295755.1 Candidatus Poribacteria bacterium | reverse complement strand
TAACACGGTATCCAAAAAGGCTTGAAAACAGTGATAGGCAATGATATAATAGCCACTCGGAAGCCAGTTGAACACTGAAAGGTCAACGATGATACGTCAAGCAGCACCCTTATTTTGCAAAATATTGGTCATCATCGCAATTATTACATGGACGATTTACCCCACGTTTGCAGGCGAGCGTGACGAATACGTTTTTGCCTACAAACTTTTCCAAGAGGGTGCCTATTTCATTGCTAAAGATGAGCTTAAAGCATTTATCCAAGACTACCCACAGAGTGCAGATGCCGATGACGCGCGTTTCCTTATGGGCGAATGTGCGCTGCATCTTGAGAAATATGACGAGGCAATCCAGCACTATAAACAACTCCAGATTGATTACCCAGACAGCCCATTGCGTCTAGATGCTGTTCGCGGTACGGCAACGGCTTGGTTTCGCCAAGGTAGATATGAAGAGGCAATCAAGGCTTACGAAAAAGTTGTCGAAAGCTCAGACGATTTCCCCGTCATCTCCCACAGCCTTTATCTCATCGGTGAGTCCTATGACAACCTCGGACTTTATCAGAAATCTGGCGAATATTACGGCCAAGTCCTCACTAAATATCCCCTGTCAGATGAAGCATCAGATGCCCAGTACGCGAAGGGTTGGAGTTTATACAGACTCAAAAAATACGGTGAGGCACACGACGCCCTAACGGACTTTATCGAAAAATATCCCACCCACTATGCCATTCCAGAAGCCTCCTACCGCGCAGCCGAATCTCTGTTCAACCTTGGCGATTGGGTAAAGGCACAACAGGCTTACCAGCAGGTCATTGACACCTACCAGCAAGACGAAGAACACCGGCAATTGGCTATAGATGCTCGATTCAGACTTGGCGAGTGTTATTTCCAGCAGAAATTGATGGGAGACGCGAAGAACACTTTTGAACTTTTACTGCGTGAACACGGAACATCACCTATTGTCGCGGAAGCGCAATATTGGATTGCCGAAGTCTTGTTGGAAGAGGCGAAATATCCTGAAGCAATCCATGAATATCAAAAAGTTGTTACCCTCTACCCACAAAGCGAAGTTATCGATGATGCCCAATATGGGATTGCAACGGCGTATTTTCTAAAAGGCGACTACCCCAAAGCAGGTAGTGAATTCAAGAAGGTTGCGGAGAACCGACGTTCTGCACTCAGCGATGCAGCCCGTTTCCGCCTCGGCGAATGTTTCCGGCTGCAACGAGAGTTTAATTCCGCTATCCTTCACTATAAAAAAGTGGGCGCAAAGTCGGGGTACACAGACGATGCGCTGTACGGAAGGGCTACCAGTGCGTTTGAACTGCGAGATTACTCGCAAACCATCGAGGTGTTGAATGCGCTGTTGAGTGTCCAACCATCCAGTCCGCTCCGACCTTATGTCCTTTATCAACTCGGCCTCGCGTATTTTAACCAGCAAGCGTATCAAGAAAGTTCCCAAGCCCTTGATAGCTTCCTATCTGAAAACCGTGACACCCACTTGGAAACCGCCCCCACTGATGAGGCACTGTTCTGGAAAGCGCGTGCCCGGTTTGAGCTAGAAGATTATTCGGCAACCCTCCAAGCCTGTGAGGAATTACTTCAGCGTTTTCCGAATAGCCGCCTGCGCTATCGGGCGGAATTCTTTATCGCAGAAAGTACTTACTGGCGTGAGCAAACCCCGCAAGCCTATCAATCGGCGCGTCAAAAATATCAAGCTTTGCTGGAGAAACAATCACAGATTGCCCCCGACGCCCTCGGTGCTGAATGGGCTGAAAAATGCCGCTATGGAATCGGCTGGACCCACTTCTCTGAGGCAACACTCTCACAAGACAGTGCCAAACAGCAAGAACATTATCAGGCAGCGGTATCAACTTGGAAGGAAGGGCTTGCAAACCACCCGAACGGTGCGCTTGCAGACAAAACGCAATACCATATCGGTATCGCTTACGTCAATCTCAAACAGTACGATGACGGGATTCAGGCTTTTAAGCAAATTCTTTCTAACTATCCCGGCAGCGATTGGGGCGACAACGCACGGTATCAGACAGGATGGGTGTTTTATAAGCAAGAAAGATATCCCGAAGCAATCACCGCTTTCAATGAAATGCTCAAGGTACACCCTGGGTCGCAGCTTGTCCCAAGAGCGATTTTTGGTATCGCCAACGCCTACTTCAAACAAGGGAAGTACGCACAAGCGATTCGTGAATATCAACGGGTGGTTAACAAGTATCCCAACCCTATTCGCGAGGCGGGTGCCGAAAAAGCCATCGATCTCCGTCCAGAAGCACAATACTATATTGCGGAGAGTTTTTTGAACCTCCAGAATTATCCTGAAGCAATTGGCGCCTACGAAAAGGTTCTGCAACACCACCCTAAAAGTGAATGGGCGGACGATGCACAGTATGGCATTGCAACTGCTTACGAAAATCTAGGTCAAAAAGAGAAGGCAATACAGGCGTATCGAACGCTGACGCAGAAATATCCCAACCGTGAACTCGCTTCAGATGTTCAACTCCAAATAGGTCGCCACTACTACGATCAAAAAGACTATAAGCGAGCGATTGCCGAATTTCAGAATGCAATTAACCAATATCCCGAAACTCCAGCGGCGTGGTTAGCGCAGTACAACATCGGTAAATGCTACATCGCGCTGGGATCCTACCGTCAAGCGATTGGGGCATTTGAAAGGGTTGACTCACGGAGTGACTTCGCCGCCACCGCAGCGTATGAAATCGGTTACGCTTGGTACGATCAAAATAATCCGAGTCGAAATCTTGGCAATGCTGTGAAAGCGCTGCTTGCCGTACCTGAAAAATATCCGCAAAGCGTTGACGTTCCGCGCGCCTTATTGGTTGCTGGTGAGTGCTACAAAGAGTTGGGCGAATTGGACCAAACCGTTGCAGTATACCATCGTCTCCTAAACGATTACCCGGATTCGGAACAAGCGCAGTGGGCGCAGTTGGCATTGGGGGAGACCTATCGTGCTCAAGAGGAATATCAGCAAGCCATCGAGGCTTATGATGTAATTCGCGAAAGGGGTACGGAGCGATACTCCGTTGACATTGTAATTGATGGACTGCTCCGTTTGGCAGAAACGTACTCACAGATAGGGCAGGATAGAGATGCAGGCACGACCTATCTGCGTATTCGTTACCTGTACAAGGATTATGATCCGTATAGGGCATTCCAAGCGACGGTTTATGCCGCAGATGCCTTTGCCAAAGCCGGTGAAACCTTAGCCCAAGCAGCGTACACCCATCAGGCGAAGGATGAGTATGAAAATGCAATTGAGTTTTATGAATCGAGTGTTCCACAAGTGCAGGATGCAGGGGAACGGAAGAAATGGGATGCACTATACGATTATGCGACGAACCAACTTCAACAACTTTTTAAGTGATTTTGGATGAAAGGGATGAGCAAAAGAGAAACAGAGCAGAATGAACATATGGAAGGATGGGCAAAACATTCTATGCAATACGTTCGATCTAATACTTTCCATGTTTTATGCTTTACATTTTGCATTCTACTCAGTTTATCACAAGTTTCCGCCCAAACACAGGAATCATCGGACACACAGTTAGAATCGGACCTTCCAGACGAGGTTATCGCAGAGATTATTGATACCACCCGAATCGTGCTTGAGCCACGCAGCCGTTTTAGCGACCCGTTGGTGCCCCAACTAATTCACGCCATCGCACTATATCCCAAAGAACGTCTCTGGAATCTACCGCCCACTACTACGCCCCAAAAAGCTGTTAAGCCCACCGATCCACCACCGAAGAACTATAGTTTTCACCTCAATGCTTATCCAAGTTTACCAGAATCATTAATCTATCAGGTGCTTTTCGCGGGACACACGAAGCAGACATACGGTTTCCTCCACCTGAACCGGCAGCAACTTGGTAATGCACGGACCAAAGAGCGAGGAGATTATAATCTTGACGGGATCCGCGGCGGATTAAGTCACGAGTATCAGGAGTTGAGCAAAATCTCCCTTGATTTTGGACTAAATCTCAAAGCCTTGGAGTGGTTCCCAGCTACGGAAGGAGATCCAAACCCTCAGAAGGATTTGAGCCTTTTTCGCTCCGATCTGAATTGGCAACAGCAGATTTCCGAAACAACGTGGTCAACATTGAATCTCGATACGACGCTACTCCGTATTGACCACGATGGGTCTGAGCCACGGGATGAAGTAGCGGATCTGCGTCTTAACTTTGATATGGCGCTTTCGTGGCCCTTCCTGAACCCAATTCACGCCGGCGGTAACGTGGAATATTTTTCCGCAGGAGATGCTGAAGAGATAATCGCTCGACTGTATGCCCGCGATGAGTTCTCGCCATTTGGACCCTTTGTCTTGAGTATCGGCTTAGAAGGGGTTAGTTTTCGTGAACACGACGACACGGTCGAAGATAGAGCGGACGCGCAGTTCGACATGGTAGACACACCTCAACAGCCCGATGCTGAAACTGGCGAGGGCGAGGCAGATCCGCAATTAAACATGGCAGATACACCTCAAGAGGCTGACATTGAAACTGGTGAAGATAAGACGGACTCGCAGTTAAACATGACGGACACATCTGAACAGACTGACGTTGAAACTGGTGCGGATAAACTAAACTTACCGCTGTACCCATCTCTTGCGTTGACAACCCATCTTGACAAACATTGGTTGATCCGACTTGAAGGATCTCGGACAATTGCCCGGCACCGATTGTCAACACTTTACTTTGACACAGATTATATCAGCTTCAACCCGCGCCTTCGTCCAGAAAAGGCTTGGAATGGAAAAATAACCTTAAAGTATCATCGCGGTGCAAAGTTTGAAGTGAATCTATCCGGTTTCGCAAAGCAGACAGACGACCTTGTTATCCTGATGACTCTGAAGGAACATCTCGAAAATATTGGTGTGCAGCCAATAAACATTGATGCGTCAATCTACGGCGGGCAGCTGCTTATCTCCGCTCGCATTGTTGACCGCCTTGACCTGCGGTTTCAGTACACGCATGAGCTTCACGACACGGCTGGGATTTCAGAGACCAACACGGATCCAAGAATTCCTTACAGGGCAGCGGATCGCATTGATATGGATGCGGTGTATCATCTCCCATCAGAGTTCCATGTCGCGCTTAAAGCCGAATTGCGGGGACCTAGATATGTCGATATGACGCCCGGTGACCCATTGAAGAGTTATCTTCTGTTGCAACCTAAACTGAGCAAAACAATTGGAAACTTTGATGTCTTTGTCGGTGGAGCGTTTGCGATTGGAGAGTATCGTCTATTGGAGTTGTATGAACTTTCGCAGCGTAATTTTGATTTTGGGATTGAGTTAAAATTTTGACCGCTTTGCAGCAGGCTGGGAGAACAGACCTATCATGGCGAATCCGATCGAGATGATTATTTCAGGATTAGAGCAGTTGAGTGGGGGTGGGATCCTTCTCATTCCCCTGATTGGTTGTTCAATCTGTGCACACGCGATTATTATGGAACGGATCTATCATCTGCGTCGTGAACGAGTCATCCCATCACAGTTTGTGACCCGTAGCATCTATCACGAACTTGTACAGGGCAATCCTGAAATCGCAATCCAGATGTGTGAGAGGCGCCCGGGTCCTTTGACAAATATTCTTCGCGCCGGAATAGAACACAGAAACGCCGATGAGGAAACGCTTAAACGGGTCCTCCGTTTATCCATCAATGGCGAAAAACCGAAATTGACGCGATACCTCCATATTTTGGGAATGTTATCTGCCGTTGCAATATATATAGGCTTACTCGGCACATTTCTCGGTATGATCGCCTCATTTGGCAACCTTTATGAGGTGGAAGGGCAGGTGGGACAGTCGAGTGAGATTGCTGCTGGGATCTCCCAAGCCTTAATCACAACAGCCGCTGGGTTAATGATCGCGCTACCAACATATGTTGCGTACTACTATTTTAACAGCAAGGTGCAGCTCTTTTTAACAGAACTGGAAAGACACGGTATGTCTCTGGTCCGCTTTCTTATCGCTGAAGAACACAAGCTATTTCGAGACGGATTTGAAGATATTGAGCGTTTGATCCAAGAGGAGGCAAACTGATGAACACGCGAGGTGAAGTTAAACTCAGCGCTTTTTTCGGGATTGCAATCGTCGAACATCTGGTCCTGATTCTGGTGTTAGCTATGGCAGCCTATACAAAACCTGTGCCTAAGGTTGAAGACACCGCCATAACTGTAGACATTCTGATAAATGAACCGGAGCAGAAGCGTATGGAAGAGGAAATTCCTATCGCTATTCTGCCGACGCGCCAACCTGAAATCCCCACCGAATTGCCACCAATCCAATCCGATCATAATGTTCAACGCTACCTAAATCCTGGCGGCCCATCGGGTGGCTTACCCGCCCAAGCCCTAGCGCGGACTACCGACCAAGATCCGAACCGTTTGGCGTTAGGCGCAGCCTCTGTAAAAGGACGAAATCAGACGCTGCTCGACGATTTGGAGGCAACGAACGCAAGGGTCCGAGAGAAACCACGGGTTGATGAGGAAGGACACTACAGTGCCCCAGCGCGTCGAGGCGTTCGAGATACGGATCGGTTCAAACATAAAGGGGAACGCGGACACAGCTTGACCAAGCAGGTGTCTACAGGAAACGTGGCCCATACCGGGCAAAGTAACGTTACTGATGGTGTTGGCTTCGAGTTTGAAATTTCTGGTGAAGTCAGCGGACGCGGCTATCGCTTGGGAAAGCCCATTCAGACACAAGGTAAACAAGGTGGAGGCGTCCAGATTAGCTTCAAGGTGAAACCGGATGGCACGGTGTATGATGTGCGAGTGAAGCCCGGTTTTCTAACGACAGTAGGCGAGGTTCGACTCAAAGAACAAGCCAAACGATATGTCGAAAGGATTCGATTCAATACTTTGCCCAAGACAGTGCCGCAGATAGATCAGTCCGGGGAGATCTTCATTAATTTCACAACACAACTGAGCTATTGAAATTCCCGTGTATACTGTCAGATTATTCCAACGATATTGATCTCTTTCTCGGAACATTCAAAATGATTGTTGACAATTTTTTGTAAAACGATTATAATGATGCAAAACTTCAAACAGGATTCTTGAGAATCCTGCTAATCCACCAATATAGTACAGTTAGGAGGAATAACCATGAATCGCTGTTTTGTAAACCTTTCCTATTGTATCGCGCTTGTAATGATAGCGGCGGTGATTACCGGTTGTGCAAACGTCATGCCGTTAAGTGTAAAGGTCCAAAATGCAGACCGTAAATTTGAGCAAGCTCAAGGTATGACCATTCGCGCGGATACACCGGAAAATAGAAAAGCAGACCTCGCCAAACGGAAAGAACTGTATGATACCGCACTTGCAGGGTATCTCGAAATTATCGCACAAGATCCAACTGGAAAGTATGCAACCTATTCACATTTCCAAGGAGCGGCAATCTACAAAAAACGTTTTGAATGGGATAAAGCTACAGAGCATTATCAAGCCATTGTAGACATCGCCCCTTCCGGCTTCCTAGGGGGTCGCGCAAAGAGTGGTATTGCTGATATTCGTAAAAATCGTCAAGTTATCAAAGACAATAGGCGTACCTATCAAAACCACGCTCCCCTCAGCAAAGATTTAGCCATGCGTGCGAAGGAAGCTACTGCGCCCGAAGACATAGAACTGTACAACCAACAAGCAGAAGATAGTAGAGATAAAGCCGTACGTGCACTTTACGATGAAGCACGGGCTTACCAAACACTTGGTAATTCTGAAGAGGCAATTAAGCAGTTTGAACGAGTGGTCACAGAGTTTCCTGAACATCGACTGGCACCCCAAGCCCAGTTCCAAGTTGGCAATATCTATTTTTATGAACTCTATGACTACATAGGCGGATGGCCCGCGTATATCAAAGTCATTGAAAAGTTTCCAGATTCCTACGAAGCCTCCGATGCAGAAACCTTGCTGAAGGAGACAGAAACAACCCTGACAGAGATTGCTCAAGATCAGGCTGACATTAAAAAGTATACAAACCAGAAGGCGCTCGACTACATCCAAGCGGGACGGAAGGTACTCCCAAGTGACTTGTATGTCGCGGGGTACGCAGACCGTATCGCCCAGAATTTCCAGAACATCGGATCTGGTTGGGTAAAGATGAGAAACTATCCGGCTGCAATTGCCGCTTACCGTAAATTGGCAGAAAATCTGTCATACAAAAAGTTCCATGCTGCAGATGCACTGTTTCGGATTGGCGATCTGTATCAAAAAGACGGGCAGTATCAGCGTGCAATCGCTGCTTTTGAGGATATGCTAACAAAAGCCCCCGAATCTACTTGGCGGGATGAAGCGGTGTATCAGCAAGCCGTTTGTTTTCGCGCTGTCCGTGAGTTTGAGAAAGCCTACGAAAGCTTCAAGGCTTACATGAGTATAGACAAAGAAGGCAAATACTACCGCGAGGCTGAGCAGATTGTCCGTCAGTATGATCTGGACCAGGATGGCGATGGCTTCAAGTTCTATGTCGAACAGGAAGCCGGCACCTCCGATAAAGATCCTAACGACAATCCGGACGCTAAGAAACAGCAAGCCGAAGAGGCGCAGCAGGGTGGTATGTAGGTCGCGATATATTGCCGAATGCATCATAAAAAAAGCAGGGAAGACCATTCCCTGCTTTTTTTATTTCTACTTTTTGATTTCGATTCTAGATCTAACGGGACTGTGAATTGGGTGATAACTATGGTAAATTCTAAAAATAAATAGACACTTTCACTCCCCGGTAGGTGCGGGTGAAAACCGCACCGCATCGGCGCAGTTGGAAACCTCGCCGATTTGCAGTGTCTAATTAATTCTGAAATCTACCGTAAATTGGCAATAGTGTAGCTTCCCTTTTTC
>JAGWBT010000126.1:9013-19296 GCA_021295755.1 Candidatus Poribacteria bacterium | reverse complement strand
AGGGTCAAATCTCCGAGCGAAAACTCTGCATGTTTCAGGATGCCAAGATTTTTTAAGCGTATTTTCAGGCTCATACCGATACCTCCACAATCGTCATCGTGTCGTTACCGATAACCTCTACTACCTTGATACGATAAAGTTGGGCACACATATTAAGAAACAGTGCAAAGAAACCGAGTTTTGCAGAAAAAACTCGGTTTCAAATACTAAGCTGCGATAGTATCATAAACTTCACGGTATTTCAAGGGCATTCTGTGACCGCTATCCTCACCGTTCCTCCACATGATGTGTAACCCAACACCGTCGTCCATCGGTTCGCAACCGGATAGCCCCAAACCGATCTGTCCGCAAGATATGACACTCTCGTTCACGGTAACGTTCCACGACTACCTCAGACGGGAAGCGGTATCGATTCCGCTGCCCCAGAGAGAAGATCGCGTACCGCGGACGCACAGCATCGAGGAACTCCGTACTGCTAGATGTTTTGCTCCCATGATGTGGCACCTTAAATCCTTACCCGATTCAACCAACATCAACTCAACCTTTCGTTCGATATCCCCCGTGAACAAGATCCGCACGTCCCCATACGTCAACTTCAGAACAAGCGAATCGTTATTGACATCCTTATCATGCAGATCTGTTGACGCTGCATCAAACGGATGCAGCAACTCCAACAGCGTCGTGGAGGTCAGGTCAACCGTTCCAGCGTAACCGAGTTCATGGGGAATACGTTTTGCATCAACAATTTCATGCAGGATCTGATGGGTTGACTCACGCTTGACATCGAAACCGCGCAAAATATGCGCCAACCCACCGCCGTGGTCATTGTCCGGATGGCTCAAAAGGAGCAGGTCTATCCCAAAAACACCTTCGTGGCACAAGAACGGGTCAAGCGTCCGCTCGCCATGATCGTAACCCACGCGCCTCACAATTCCCGCTTCAGTCGCCTCAGTCCTCAATGAATTGGCTCCCCCATCGACTAACATAACTTTCCCGTCAGGGAATCGGACAAACGCCGCGTCCCCGTGTCCGACATCAAGAAACGTAATATCTAACAGCCTACCCCGCTCACGCCAAGCGGCGTCCCAAATCCAGATCGCCAGAACCATCAACCCAATCACCAGAACCTGTTTTCGGTGCATCCACACCCACACCCAATACACAACCGCGAAACAGCCGACGATGTAAACCACAATGAAACCGAAACTTGGCGGCGGTGTTTTCAGCACCGTCCACGGTTGACCGAAAAACTCAATCAACTCCAGGAAGATCCAGAGAATCAAGTGATGCAAGGGGCAGCCAGATCAAACCGAGCAAAACCGAGAGCAGCGTTATGTTGACTAAGAGCGCAGCAAGTCCGACAGTAAACAGCCCCGCGAGGAGTCCAATTGGGTAGATTCGATGGAAGTGCCATGCGCCGATTAAAGTCGTCCCCACCTGTGCGGATAATGTCACTCCAAACCCCATCGCCAGCCACCAAGCTGCACGTCCCCAAAGGGATTGAGGGCGCAGCACACTATCGCGATCAACCGTCGAATCGGTTCGACCGAACCCGAAGATACGGGCGATAAAGCCCTCCCACTTGGGTGCAAGATAAACAATAGCTGCCACCGCAGCAAACGACAGTTGGAAGCCGATGTCCCACAGTTGCGCGGGGTTAATCAACAACAGGACAAGCGCAGCCAACGCAAGCAGATTAAACAGATCTCTATCTCGATCGATAATCCGCGAGATCAGGTAGATAAACGCCATCAGCGACGCACGGAAAACGGACGGGCGAAAACCGACAAGGCAGGCGTAGAGCACCACAGCGGCAATCGTCAATAGGTCGGTAGTTTTTCGAGGCAGGCGCAGAAGCGAAAAGCCGAAAAAGCAGACAGTCGCAATCAGCCCAACGTGCAAGCCCGACACAGCGAGGATATGTATATTTCCGCTATTACGGAAGGCATCAAGAATATCGGGCGAAAGTTCACTTCGCAGCCCAAGGAGCAGCCCCTTGAGAACTTGAGCATGAATACGATTCTCGCGATAGGCTCTGTCGATGACAGTTTCGACCCGCCGACGCAACCCTTCCGTCCAGCGCAATAGCGGAAAGCCGGAACTATCCGTCGGAACAATCTCCTGATTCCACTGCGGATACAGAATCCCGAAGTCCCCCCGACGGGCGAGATAGGAACGGTAGTCGAAGCCCCCCGGATTCCTTTGACCGTTTGGCTGACGTAATACCCCTTCGACCTCGATCCGATCGCCGTACCGCAAAGGGATCGGCTCACGGAATCGGATCAGGAGCTCCGCGTCCACCGCTAAGTTTCGGTTCCCTACCAATCGGATAGTCCCGTTTGCGTAACCAGCCTCCCACTGCTCACCCCGTTCTGGCTGATACGCCATCTCCCCTGAGAAATGCACCGGCTGATCATAGAAGTCCAGAGGAATGGGTGAAGTCAGCACAACCTTCAAACGGAACATACCACACGCACAGATCGCCCCTAGCAGGAACACCCAGCCCCACCTCGATATACGCGCATCCGTTTTCCATAAATAGGAGAATCCAACGCCACCGATAAGGCAGATCAGCCCAATCAGCCAGATCCAAAAGAGAGGGATAGGTAGGACCCTTGCGATAAGAACGCCGAGTAGATAGGGAACGAGTGTGCGAAGAGCCAGTCGAGGCACGTAACTTCGTCCCTCCATGAGAATAAAGTAGTAGGCAAACGCCGTGTGCCGTAACCTTCGTATGCCGTTAAAGTAGTAGGGCACATTGCTTTTATAGTAGATTTCAGAATTATGGTGAATTCTGAAAATAAATAGACACTTTCGCTCCCCGTGTTTGGCAGGCGCTGTTTCCAACTGCGCCGATGCGGTGCGGTTAAAAACCGCACCTACCGGGGTGATGCCCGGATTTTTCCATCCCCGGTAGACGAGGTTTGCTAACCTCGCCGATTTGCAGTGCCCAAGTAATTCTAAAATCTACCATAATTAGACACTCCCAATCCAGAACCAACCCCCTAAATCCCCCTTATCAGGGGGACTTTGGAAACTTCGCGTAGGTTGGAGTTATTGGTAAATGTCCACTTATTTCTCTGAGTCACTATAATCGCGCCTGTCCCGATTTATTGGGAATCTTATCGGGCTTCCGTGTGCCGTAACCCTTGTGCCAACGACGGCACAGCGAAATGCAATGTGCAGCCCTTTTCCGTTCAGTGAGCCAATGAACTAATGTACCAATGCACTGGTGTCCCAACATCAATAACCGATGTCTTTCAGGTAAGCGCGATTGATTCGGATCTTCGCTTCGTCGGTACGCTCTGTCGCTCCCGGACAGGCAGTTATCCAATCGCTATAGCCAATATCCTCTAACGCCTTCAGAAAGGCAGGATAGTCACACATGAGCCCTTCACCTAACTCGACATTACCCCCATCTTTATGATCATGAAGGTGGACGTAGGAGATGCGATCCCGATAATCGTAAACCGCTTGAATGGGATCATAACCCCAGTGGACAGCATGAGACATATCTAGGCATAGGCGGCATCGATCGAGGCGTGTCATGAATCGCTTCCACTCATCGGCACTGTCCACCACATGTCCCGTATGCGGATGGAAGGTGACAGTAACACCGAGCGGTTCGCCGTAAGCAGCGAGATCCTCATAGACCGCCGCCATGCGATCTAGATCGAGATCTGTCGTTTCCCCCTCAAGGCGTCCTGGCCCCTTGGTCATAAAGGTAGGAACCTCAAGGTCCGAGGCGAATTCAATCCGCCGTTTGTTAATCTCATGGGTTGGCTGCGTTACGTCAAGCGTGACATTGGGACCACAAATGGCAGCGACCTGTATACCGACAGCGTCACAGATCTGAGTAACGCGACGCGCCGAACCGAGCCAATCGAGCGACTGACGGGCTTCCCAACCGTCCCAGCCAGCCTCTCGGAGCTGCACAAGTGTTTGTTCTAAATTGGGGTTTTCCCAACGGAGGGCACTGTAGGCAAGTGGAAATGACATAGCAAATATCCTTTCAGGTTGGTGTTAACAATAACAGGACTAACGCAAATTTGGCACACGGGGGTAGATTTTTGATTTTTAACCCCCTAAATTCCCCAACCCCCTAAATCCCCCTTGTCAGGGGGACTTTGGAAAATCAGGGGGACTTATGAACGCGCTGCGTAAGTCCTAAATAAAAAATACTCACATGTAATCTGTTTCTTACGCATTACGTATTATCCTTGATAGATGATAGCATTATCAGATACACGGCAATCTACGTCGTATCACCCCATTACCGCTCAAGCTGCTGTATCGCCTTTCGCAACGCCTGCCGCGCTTCATGCAGCCGCGATCTAACGCGCCCCAAAGAGCAGCCAAGCACCTCCGCCAGCTCCTCATAGGACAGGTCTTGCATTTCGCGGAGAACCAGTATCTTTCGGTAATCATCTTTGAGGCTAGCGAGCGCCTGCTGCAAAATCTCCCGCTGTTCTGCCTGCAAGACCGTGCTTTCCGGAGTCGCCGTGTTAATCGGCACCCACGGCTGCGAGTCGTCAATCTCCATCGGATCGGTCTTACGCCGCTGGCGCTGATCCTTCAAATTGAGGCATCTGTTAGTAACAATCCGGTATAACCACGTCGAAAACTGAGATTTGAATCGAAACTGCCCAATATTCTCCCAAAGCCAAAGAAAAACGTCCTGCGCCACATCACTGGCGTCTTCAGGACTTGCGAGCATCCCGTAAGCGATATTATACACCCACTGCTGATACTGACGCATAAGGGTTTCCATGGCTCGCTTGTCACCGTCTTGACACCGGCGGACGAGCTCATGGTCACTGATGTCATCGGGTCGCGTTTCGCTAGGAACTTGTTGGTCGTTCAATTTTATCAGCCAGACGGAAGAATGATGCGTAATGAGCAAGAGGGAAATTTTTAATATTATGTATTACGCACTGTTTTTTTAGGAGAACACAGAGAAGTCAACAGCAACCTATTACCAAATTGTACATATAACCGGAGAACTGCATACGAAGTCTATTTTATCCAGTTTACCGTGGGTTGTCAAGCAGGCATAGTGGAAATCATAACACTTGCGAAAGTATAGCGAATCCGTTATAATAATCCAAGCTGCATCAAAGTAGTAGGCACGCTCCGCGTGCCGTAACCTCTGTATGCCGTAACCCTTATGCCTATTAGGCCACAACGAAGAACAATGTATAGCCTTCATTAGTTTAATCAATCAATGAAACAATAAACCAAAATTAAAGGAGAATCCGATTAGATGGACACAACACAAGCCGTAGCACGAATATTGAAAATGGAAGGCGTTGAATGGATATCCTGCTTCCCCTCCAATCAACTCATCGAAGCGGTTGCCCAAGAGGGTATCCGGACCGTCATGTTCCGACACGAGCGTGGTGCCGTCATGGCAGCCGACGGGTACAGTCGCGTCAACAACCGTAACAAGTTCGGCGTCATCATCACACAAGGCGGGCCCGGCGCTGAAAACTCTATGGGCGGTATTGCGCAAGCTTTCGCCGACAACGTGCCGATTCTGTACCTACCGGGCGGTCCCTCAATCGCCGAATACGCGGTTCGTCCCTCCTTCTCACCGGTCCGCACATACCAAACAGTGTCGAAATACGGCGAGGTCATCACAAAACCGGATCAAGTTGCGACCGTTATGCGCCGCGCGTTCCATCATCTCCGGAATGGTCGCCCTGGTCCCGTAATCGTCGAGACACCGAGCGATGTCGGATTGCAGGACGTACCAGATGGTGCTCTCAACTACAAGTCACCGAAGCGAGCACTTCAGCTCCCTTCCCCCAGCGATATCAAAGACGCCGTTAGCGAACTGCTGAACGCGAGGAAACCCGTCATCTGGTCGGGGATGGGTGTTCTACTCTCCGGCGCAACCGAGGCACTTCGGGAATTTGCCGAGTTGACCGAGATACCGGTCTACTGCACCATGCCGGGCAAATCCTCCTTCGACGAGCGACATCCCCTTTCCGTTGGCTCCGGTAGCGGTGCGACAACTCTCCCCGCGCGGACGTGGTTGCAGGAATCAGATGTGCTACTCGCCATCGGTTCAAGTCTGACCCACACGCATTACGGTCAACCGATTCCGGATGGCAAGGTCATCATCCATAACGCCGAAAGCATCGAAGATATCAACAAAGACTTCTCCGTTGACATCGGACTGCCCGGCGATGCCAAGCTGACGCTAGAGGCGATGATCGAGGAAGCCAAAGCCCAACTCGGCGAAAGCGGCAGAAAGGGCGAAACCCAAGTCGCCACAGATATTGCCATACTCAAGAAAACGTGGATGGATGAATGGTCACCGCTGCTCAACTCCGACGAAGAGCCGATTAACACCTACCGCGTAATCGGTGATATGGTCAAGGCAATGGATCTGGAGAATAGCATCGTCACCCACGATGCCGGTGCCCCGCGTGATTCAATCATGCCGTTCTACCCCGGAACCGTGCCACACAGCTACATCGGTTGGGGCAAAACCACCCATCTCGGTTTTGGCATACCGTTGATGATCGGGGCAAAGATCGCCAAACCTGACAAGTTCTGCTTGAACTTCATGGGCGATGGTGCTTTCGGCATGTCCGGCTTAGACCTCGAAACCTCTGCTCGTGCTGGCGCACCTATCACCACCGTTGTCCTCAACAACGGCGGGATGTCCACCTACCCCGGGGGCTATCCAACAGCCCGTGAGCAGTTCGGCACAACGGAAATGACAGGTGATTACGCTAAGATTGCCGAAGGTATGGGAGCGGTCGGTATCACTGTGGTTAAGCCGAGCGAAATGGTTCCCGCACTTGAGCAGGCGCAGCAACTGAACGCAGACGGTCGCACGGTACTTCTCGACGTGCATACCAACATGGAATCACGCCGATCACGCTTCAGCTAGGTTCTGCCACCGTTTGACAATTTGAACCGGCTCTAATACACCCGAAACGATTTCGGATTTTGTAGGTCGATTTTCCAAAATCGACAGTTTTGTGTCGAGATATGAATCTCGACCTACATACTTTCGTTACTACCAATCTCAGAGGACAACACTATGATCAAACTTGTCATGATGCCACCGTTGGATGAACTCAAGCGCGAGTTCGCCCCGCGTCTGGAGGCAAACCTCCCGGAGTATAGCGTCGCTGTCCCCGAAACCGACGAAGAGGCACGCCGTGAAATTGTCGATGCTGACGCAGCATACGGCTGGATACCGCCCGATGCGCTGAAGGTCGCAACAAAATTACGGTGGTTGCAAAATCCCGATGCAGGTCCCTTTCCGGGCTACTACTACAAAGAACTTATTGAGCATCCCGTGATGATCGGTAACCCACGTGGTATCTACTATGATCATATCAGCCACCATATCATGATGTTCCTTCTCGGACTTTCTCGCGGGCTGCCCTACTACGTCGAAGCACAACGAGAACGCAGATGGGCCCCGGACGCTCGTAAAAATTACGTCGATCTCGCTGTATCCACCGCCCTAATCTTCGGCGTAGGCGGCATCGGCCATGAGACAGCAAGGCTATGTTCGGAGTTCGGCATGAAGCTAATCGGTGTAGAGCCAAGACCGGAATATGATCTCCCATACGTCGAGATGCACCCGCCGGCGGATCTGGATTCCCTGCTACCACGTGCCGACTTCGTGATAGCGACAACGCCGCACACACCCGAAACCGAGGGGATATGGAATGCCCAACGTTTCCGCCTGATGAAGAATACCGCTTACTTCATCAATATCGGGCGCGGCAAAACCATGAAAATAGACGACCTCACAGACGCTGTTGAGAAGGGTGAAATTGCCGGGGTCGGTCTCGATGTATTCGAGACAGAACCGCTGCCATCGGATCACCGTTTGTGGAACCTGCCCAACGTTCTGCTCACACCCCACATCGCGGTGAAGGACGCCGAAAACCTCCCGGAACGCCGATTCGAGGTTCTCCTCGAAAACGCTAGGCGGTTTGCCGCCGGCGAACCGTTACGCAATGTGGTCAACAAAGCCGGGTGGTACTAATATCTCGCGCACGATGCGGAGAAATATCCTATGACGGAATCAGAAATTCGCGCCTTATACGGTTGGGCAGAGATCGATCCGGCTGCCCCGATTGTAGCGGGATCGGTCGGTACATGGCGTATCACCTACCACGCCGGTCGCTACGGAATCGATGATGGCGGTGTCATTAAATTCGCTTGGCGTGATGTCAGTGACTGGGCAGCACCGCAATTTGAAAACCCTTCCGCACCGGAATATGCTACCGTCTCCACGACAGGTCCCGCATCCCTGCGGGCGCGGTTTGAAAAGCAACGCTACATCCGGCCTTGGCGGCTCTGTGTGACCGTTGATGTGTTTGACGATTCCCTCTCCGAAGGGGACACTATCACCCTAACACTCGGAGAGACTTCAGGCGGCAGTCCGGGCAGTCGAGCACAGACCTTCTGCAAAAAAGCGTTTGAATTTCGCGTCGCTGTCGACTGGTGTGGGACATGGGTTTACACGGAAGTTCCCTCTCCAAAGATCCCAATCATCAGTGGTCCCCCGCACAAGTTGGTGGTATTGGTCCCCTCGGAAACCATCCCCGATGAAGAAACATGGATCGGGATTAAAGCTGAAGACCTCTGGGGCAATCCCAGCACCGGATATAACGGAACCGTCCAAATCAACGCTGAAGGATTGAGCGGTTTGCCAGAGACGTATCAATTCCACTCCACAGACCGAGGGGCCCACCGTTTTGAAGGTGTGAAAGCGCCCCAAACGGAGACTTATCGAGTGAGCGTAACCGATTCAGAAAATGGGTTGGAAGCAGAAGGAAACCCGCTTCGCTGTGTGGAAAATCGTGGCACCTACCAACCCTTCTGGGGCGACCTCCACGGTCAAAGCGAAGAAACCGTCGGCACCAATCCGGTCTCTTCTTATTTTCGTTTTGCACGGGAGGCAGCCTTAGTTGATTTCGCCGGACATCAAGGGAACGACTTCCAAATCACTGAAGCGGTCTGGAAGGAGATTAAAACGCAGGCGAACACCCAATACGACCCCGGCAGATTTGTCACCTTTGTCGGGTATGAGTGGTCAGCAAACACGCCGCTGGGAGGCGACCACAACGTCTACTATCCGGGAAACGATGGCCCCCTGCACAGGTCCAGTCATGTGTTGATCCCTGACAAATCGGACATCAATACCGATTGCACCCACGTCACAGAACTCTACGATACTCTGAGAGAAGAAGATGTCCTGCTGCTGCCCCATGTCGGCGGACGCTACGCCAATCTCAACTGGCACGACCCGGAACTGGAACCGCTCATTGAGGTTTACTCTGAGTGGGGCGAGTTCGAGTGGTTTCTGCGGGAAGCATTGGAAAAGGGTTACCAAGTCGGTTTCACCGCCGGGAGCGACGACCACAAGGGACGCCCCGGTGCCGCCCCGCCGGGCAGCGGTTCGTTCGGTGTCTACGGTGGATTGACCTGTATCTACGCAACAGAGTTGACGCGAGAAGGGTTGTGGGAAGCTCTGAAAGCCCGTCGATGTTACGGGACGACAGGGCAGCGCATCCTGCTTGACGTAACCGCAGACAGTCAACCAATGGGGTCAGCATATCAGGCGAGCCAACCGCCGGAGATCGCTGTGAATGTGGTTGGCACCGCTCCCATCGAACGGGTGGACATTTTCAGAGGACTGCAACAGATCTACACCTTCCCCGAAACAACCGAACGAGCGGATGATCAGATCCGTGTGGCGTGGTCGGGACAGCGGATTCGGGCGCGAAATCGACTAGTGCAATGGGACGGTAGCCTTGAAATCGATAGGGGACAGATTCTAAACGCGGAAGGTTACGCCTTTGACACTCCCGCTGAAGGGATTGAGGCGGTAACCGAACGAACCGTGTCTTGGAAATCCGTAACAACCGGAGACGCCGATGGAGTAATCCTGAGACTCAACGTACCGCATGAGACAATCCTCGATTTTAGGACCCCAGTGTTAAATCGGACAGTCCCGCTTCAGGAAATCAACGATTCACCCGTTGTCGTCGATGCCGGTGGAATTGATATGAAAGTTGGATTTGAACGACTGCCGCTCGGTATTGGTAGGGAAGTAGCGTTTACATTTAGAGAGGCAGCGTTGCCCACGGGTTGTCATCCGTATTGGGTTCGAGTGCTGCAGACAGATGGAGCAAAGGCATGGGCAAGCCCTATTTATGTCACAATTTGACCGCTCCCCGCTCTAAAGAACGGGGATTGTTTTGTTAGCAATTCCACATTCTCGTTCTTAGAGTTTAGCGTCT
>JAGWBT010000126.1:0-8660 GCA_021295755.1 Candidatus Poribacteria bacterium | reverse complement strand
AAAGTCTTGAAAAAACTATGCTAAAGCGTCCCTGTATCCCCGCCTTAAAAGACGGGGTTTTAGGGCTAAAGTGGAGTTAAATAAAAAGAAAGTGCAAAACACAAAAAGCGTAAAACGTGATGCGTAACGCGTGAAAGCACTTTGTTCATTGGTTCATTAATAAACGAGTATACGCATGAGCTCAATCGTGCAACAGTAACCCAGGGCAGAAGAAAGAAACCGAGTTTTCCCGAAAAAACTCGGTTTCTCTTTGCGTTTTGCTTTACTTTTTATATGAGCTCCTTTCTTTTTTATTTGTGAAGATTCGGTTAATTCGTGGATGCTTTAACACTTTGCATCCTGCTTTTATATGAACTACGCATTTCACACTTGGAGGCAAATATATGGGACAGATAGACACAGCCATTTTAGATTTAGAAACCCCGCATATCTTGTTAGATCAAGACAGGCTACAAGCCAACATCCAACTGATTCAGGACATCGGTAATACGCGCGGTGTCAATGTCCGCCCACACATCAAAACCCACAAGTGCCTTGAACTCGCGCGGCAACAGATAGGCGCAGGTGCAGTCGGAATTACGTCCTCAAAGGTAGACGAGGCACTCGTTTTCATCAACAACGGGATCCGTTCCGTCACGGTGGCGTATCCCTTGGTCGTCGATTCAAAACTCGACCGTCTGATCGCCGCTGCACGCGCACACGACGTTGACCTCCGCCTCATCGTTGATAGCCCCGCAGGAGTAGACGCAATCGCTCAAGTAGCAGGGAGACACCAGAAACAGATTAGCATCTTCCTGAAGATAGATGTGGGTCTACACCGCTGTGGACTTACAGAAGACGATCCGGGCTTGGTCGAGTTGGTGCAAAAAATTATCCAAGAACCCAATCTGAATTTTGTTGGGCTGCTATCCCATGCTGGGCATACCTATGGCGCAGATGACGCCGATGCTGCGCGAAAAGTCGCCCAAGAGGAGTGTGGGATTATGGACCGCGTGCGGAAAAAATTGGAGAGCAACGGTATCGAAGTCTCGGAGGTATCCGTTGGATCTACACCCGGCACCCTTGTGAGTGACAGCTACGACGGCATCACCGAAATTCGACCAGGCAATTACATCTTTATGGATAGAATGCCGCTCCGTCTCAAGGTCATCGAGTTAAACCAGATCGCGCTTTCAGTGTTAGCAACGGTGGTGAGCAAAAACGCGGATTACTTTATTATCGACTCAGGATCCAAAACCTTGAGTTCCGATCAAGGCGCGCACGGAATGCCGGGGATGGAAGGGTTTGGACTAGCGTACCCCCTAGATCACTTCGAGGATACAGATTACGAGATGATTGTCACCAGACTTTCGGAAGAGCATGGGGTTGTCATACGCAAGGACTTCGATCTAGCGATAGGTTCTAAAGTTCGGTTAGTCCCAAACCACTCATGCGTTGTCGCAAACCTGTTAGACACCTACACCGTGCTAAAGGACGGACAAATCAGCGACCAATGGGACATCGCCGCCCGCGGACACGTCCATTAGCAACAGGTCGGATCGAATCGTAGGTTGGGTTGAGCGCGAGCGAAACCCAACACCCACGTTTCACGCTTCTAATGAACCAATGAACTAATGAACCGGAGATGTCCACTATGACAATCCAGGATCACCTTTCCCTAGAGGGAATCAACGACGATAACCTCAGCATTTTCAAGGCAATCGGTGTGGATTACGTTGCGGTGATGCACCCACCACCTCCCCAACCGGGCGATCGTGCCGATATCTGGAAAGATGTCCGCAAGAAAGTCGAATCCCACGGGATGAAGTTTAATAACGTCGGCCTCAGACCCGCGAAAGAAATCACGCTCGGCAAACCGGGCAGAGATGAACACATCAAGGGCTGGTGCACCCTGATACGGAATATGGGGGAAGCCGGTGTCCCGACACTATGCTACAACTTCAGAGGCATCGGGAACTTTCGAACCGCGCGAACCATTGGCAGAGGCGGGGCAAGTTACAGCACGTTCAATTACGACGAGTTCATGAAGGAACCGCCTGATTACCCGGATCAGCGCATCTCCGAAGAGAAACTCCGAGCGAATCTAAAGCACTTCCTCGAACACATCGTACCAGCCGCTGAAGAAGCAGACGTACAACTCACCATGCACCCGGATGATCCACCGCGTCCAGAGCCGCTCGGCGGTGCAGCCCGAATCCTCTCGACACTCGACGATTTTGAACGCATGTTCGAGGCGGTCCCCAGCCACCTAAACACCATGCTGTTCTGTCAAGGGTGTGTCCGTGAAATGGGAGAAGACGTGCCAATCGCTATCCGGCGCATTGGGGCGCAAAACAAAATCGCTGCTGTCCACTTCCGCAACCTGCGAGGTACTCCAGACAAGTTTCAGGAGGTCTTTGTGGATGAGGGAGATGTGGATATGTATCAAGCGATGCAAACCTATCGGGAAGTCGGTTTTGAGGGTCCCTTCATGATGGATCACACCCCCAGCTTCCCCCATGAAAACGCCCAATGGGCAGGACGCGCCTTCGCCGTCGGTTACATCCGATCAATGATCCAAGCAGTTTACCGATAATCCAAACAGAGACCCTGTAGGGGGCGTACCCTCCGAATCGCGACGCTTCCCTAATATCTCAAAAGGAGAACAACAACAATGATGAAAATTGGCACCCGTATCAGTCCCGACTGGTTAAACCGTCCCAACGACCTTGCCTTTCTCAAACAGATCGGCGTTGATTGCGTGGACATCACCTTAAACATCTGTCCCGGCTATTCAGAAGCCGGAGGTCGCGCAAATCGTGAGGGACTCGAACAAGTGGTCGAAGCCATCGATAAAGCCGGACTCAAGATCGAACGCGCCAACACCGCTAATAGTGATTGCATCAAAACCTTCCTCGGTCAGCCCGGCTCCGAAGAAGAAATCGACAACCTGATTGTCAACGCCGAACTCTGCGGCGAGTTTGACCTGCCGGTGATGGGGATCCAATGTTTTCAGGCGGGCCAATTTGGTCACTTCCCGGAGTCTATGCACAGCATGATTGAGGGACGGGGCGGTTATAGTCACCTGAAGGTGGATCTGAGCGAAGCCCTCGACCAACCCCCGCCAGAGGGTGCACCGACCCACGAGGAGATCTGGGAGCGCACCTTAAAAATCTTTAGCAGTGTTGTGCCTGTAGCGGAGAGTGCAGGCGTCAAGGTCGCTATGCACGGCAACGATCCGCCCGTTCCCAGCCTCTACGGCGTACCACAGGTTCTCTACAACTTCGCCGCCTTCGACCGCCTCTTTTCCGAAGTTCCGTCCCCGAACAACGGCATGACCTTCTGTGTAGGCACTCGCTATGAATCGGGCGAAGACGTTTTTGAGGGGATTCGGCACTTCGGAGGACAGGGCAAAATCTTCCACGTCCATTTCCGCAACGTGCGTGGAAAGATTCCTGAAAAGAAGGGGTACGAAGAAGTCATCCCCGATGCCGGTGACATGGACATGTACCGTGTGGCTAAGGCACTGCACGATGTGGGTTACGACGCTGTCATTGACTATGACCATATCATGCGACTCACCACAGACGGGCCAGAAGGCAGAGAGTACATCGCCTACTGCGTGGGGCACATGCGTGGTTTGCTTCAAGCGCTTGAGAGTAATTCCTAGTGCTATGTTAGAAACTCACCTTCAATCACTATCCACATTCCAATTCCACAACCTGTCGAAACAGAGCGGGATACACCACTTTGTTTCGACCCGCAGCGGCGGTCTGAGTCCCGCACCCTACGAATCCCTCAATTTAGGATTTCACGTCGGAGATACCCCTGAAACTGTCCTACAAAATCGTGAACGGTTGGCAGCCAACATCGGAATCCCGCTCTCCGATTTTACAATCTCCAAACAGGTCCACAGCGGCACAGTGACAATCGTAACAGAGGAGATGAGAGGCTGCGGTGCAGCGGATCTCGATACGGCGGTCGAAGCGACCGACGCAATGATAACCGATGTTCCTCGCCTGTGTCTAACGGTTCTCGCAGCGGATTGTGTGCTCGTTCTCTTCTTCGATCCCCAAAAGCGAGTGATAGCCGCCGTACATGCCGGATGGCGCGGCACGGTCAAATTGGCAGCGCAAAAAACGGCAGAAACCTTAAAACAGGAATTCGACTGCAATCCGGCTGAACTCCTTGTAGGAATCGGTCCCTCAATCGGTCCCTGCCATTATGAAGTCGGTCCCGAAGTCATCTCACAAGTCGAAGATACCTTCGGTAGCACCGACGGCTATATTAACAATGAAACCCCCGATGGTAAAGGGTATTTTAACCTGTGGGAAGCGAACAAGCGGCAAATCATAGACGCAGGTATCCCAGCGCAAAACATAGAGGTCGCTCAGATATGCACCTATTGCAATGCACATCTGTTTTTCTCTGAACGACATCAAAAGGGAAGGACTGGCAGATTCGGGGCGGGAATGATGTTGTCCGATTGACGTACTCCCACACCCTAATATGATGGCGATGAACCCGTGGCGGTTGCAGCAATGTACCTCCAAGACGGAGCCGCACATTTGACAGATGCCGCCACCCTTTCGGGGTTTCGACGGCGTGGAATTCAAAAAGCGATGGTGCATCAACGGGTGGTTGATGGATTGAAGTTAGGTGGTAGCTGGTTTACCAGCGAGACTGCAGCACCCAAGCCGGGTAATCCGCTCATTTCACATCGCAATCTGCGCCGCGCTGGTTTCGAGATGGCATATATCCGGGCTAAGTATATATGGGAAGCATAAGCTCTGTTAGTTCTGACCAAATGATTTTCACGTGTCACGTATCACGTTTCACTGAAGGCCTATCTTGTAATAATCAAATACATACCACTACAAACGAGCAGTACGCCGATAACATATCGCAAGGTGAACGGTTCCCGTAAAAATATCATGCCGGCTATACTTGTCAGCAATATCCCTCCGAACCGGATAACGGGTGAGCCGAGAGAGATTGGCGCCCCCGCACTGAAGGTGACATACAATCCTATAGTCACGCCGCTGAACGCAAATCCCATACCTATACTCGCTAAAATACCTGAGAGTTGGGCATGTTGCGGTACGCCCCGCGCCCAGTGCCACAGCACCCAAGCCAGTCCAGTCGAGAATGTACAACAGCCGTATATTAACATCAACAGACTGCTAGAAATCCTATTCGCTGCCAACTTCACACATAGATCTGCAGCAGCCAGCGCACATGCCGTGACAATTGCGTATTTAATCCAACCCATGATTCAAATTTGCCCCCTAGTGGTCAACGCCACTGACGCTTATTATTGTTTAATTAAAATGCCGTATCCCTTGCCGCTTGTTTCAACGAAAGCATACATGAAAACGTCTATAACGTCAAGCCCAGAAGCATGCAATAATCTATAACATCACGCAATCGACTAGGAAAAACTCACAATGAAATCCGTATTTAGACTGTCTGTCAACAACCCTGTATTGGTTCACATGATCACCATCGCGACAATTGTTTTGGGATCATACATGCTAATCAATATGCCACGCGAACTCGAACGCGATATGTCCTTCAACTGGGTACTTATCTGGGTGATGTACCCCGGCGTTTCGCCCGAAGAGCTTGAAAAACTGATCACCAAGCCGATTGAGGACGAAATCGCTGATGTCAATAAAATTGAGTCTATCACCTCAACCGCCGCTGAAGGATTCACCGGCATCAGCGTCAAATTCGATCAGAATATCTCACGCAACGAGTTCGACAAACTGTACCAAGACCTCCGCACCGAGCTAGATAAAGTCCAAAATCTGCCTGAAGATGCGGAGGATCCCGTCATGTTCAAACTCGAATCAAACACACTAACGCCGGTGATCGATGTTGTCATAGCGGGGGACTTCCCTGAAAAAGAGAGGCGAGAACTAGCAGAAGAACTCCAAGACGAAATCGCAGCCGTTGAGGGCGTTTTGGAGGTCGATATGATTGGGGAACGTGACCGCGAAATCTGGGTAGAGGTCGATCCCGATCGCCTTGATCGATATTCACTAACGCTGCAGCAAGTTGTCAATGCGTTAGCAGCCAAGAATATGAACGTCCCCGCAGGAGAACTGAAGATCGGACGTTTGGAATACCTATTGCGCACCGTCGGTGAGTTCGATTCAATCGACCAGATCCAAAATGTGATTGTACGACAGATCCCCGGTGGCGGCAAGATTCGTATCAGGGACGTTGCACAGATTCAAAATACCTACGAAGAGGCGACCGTAATCACCCGTTTGAATAGCAAACCGGCAATTACCCTCTCGGTAGCAAAACGGGGCGAAGGAAGTACGATCCAAATTGTCGATACGGTCCGAACCATAGTGGAGAAATATCGGACAAATCGACTGCCGGAGGGTGCGGAAATCACATTAGTGAACGACAGTTCAATCCACATTCGTAATTCCCTCGGCAAGCTGCAATATAACGCACTTTTCGGCGTAGTCCTTGTGCTCCTTGTCTTATACCTCTTCATGGGATTGAGGAACGCAATTTTTGTCGCCATCGGCATCCCATTGACACTCCTGATCACTTTTAGTCTCATGGGCGTTGCCAACGAATCAATCAACAATATGTCCTTGTTCGGGTTGGTGTTGGTGCTTGGTATTATCGTGGACGATGCAATTATTGTGATGGAAAACGTCTACCGTCGGATGCAGGAAGGGGAATCGCCAATCCAAGCCGCTATCAACGGAGCGCATGAAGTCGCGGGTCCCGTGATTACCGCTTCCTTAACCACCGCCGCCATCTTCCTCCCACTCGCACTCTTGCCGGGAATTGTCGGTAAATTCATGAAGATTATCCCAATCATCGTCGCCTTGACGCTCGCCGCATCCCTGTTTGAATGTTTCTTCATTTTGCCATCTCACATCGCAGATTGGGGCAAAGTTGGGCGTCCCAAATCCCAAGATAGACTGATGCGCTACCTCCTAAAGCCCTACACCAGACTCTTGAGTTTCGCACTACGTCGTCGATACTGGGTGCTGGGTGGTATTCTCCTTTGCCTACTCCTGAGCTTTCTCCCAATCCGCTTTGGGCTAGTGGAAGTTGACATGTTCCACGGTGACGAGTATCCGATGATTCTTGTCCATGTCACAATGCCTGTGGGCACCCGCTTGGAAACGACAGATGACGTAATGCGCGAATTTGAGACAGTGACTCTCGCGATGCCCAAATCCGAAATCAAGGCAGTCATCACGAGAACGGGTTGGCACGAGGTAGAGAACAACTTTAATGAGCGTAACGGTAACCTCGGAATGCTCCACGTCGAGGTCGCCGAAGCAAAGGATCGTGAGCGAACACTTGATGAAATTATCGCTGAACTCCGCGAGAAATACAGTCATATCACGGGTCCCGAGCGAATTGGGTTTCAGACAAGGGAAGAGGGTCCGCCCGCCGGTAAGGATGTCGAAGTCATAATAAAAGGGAAATACTTCGACGAACTGGAAGCGATCACCCACGAACTGAAAGCGGAACTTGCCAACACTCCCGGTGTCACTGACATCGACGATAACTACGCCCTAGGCCAAGAGGAGATTAAACTACACATTGATGAGGACAAGGCGAACGAATATGGACTGACACTCCAGCAGATCGCCTTCACCGCACGCAATGCGTTTGAGGGCACAAAGGCAACCGTATTCCGCGATGGAGATGAGGAGATTGATGTCGTCGTTAAATTCAGTGAAGCTGCACGCACGACGCTCAAAGATGTGGAGGACCTGAAACTGATGGGGGCAACGGGTGTACCGGTGCCTCTCCGAGATGTCGCCCAACTGAATATGACACAAGGTTATTCCACAATTCATCGCTACAAGCAGGAGAGAGCCATCACAATCACTGCCAACGTGGATGAAGAAGTCGCTTCTGGGGTGAACGTGAATCAGAGACTCCACGCCCGTTTCGATAAAATCAGCCCCCGTTATCCGGGCTACACACTTGAATCCGGCGGCGAATTTGCCGAGTTTCAGCAGGTTTTTAGGGACATCCCCATCTTCTTCGCTTTTGGGATTATGCTGGTCTATTTCATACTGGGAACGCAGTTCAAGTCTTTCCTCCAACCGCTAATTATTCTGATGACCGTCCCCTTTGCGTTCATCGGCGCGATGGTAGGACTGATCACCTCTGGAAACCCCCTGAGCGTCGCTTCGACATACGGACTCGTCGCGCTGGCGGGTATCGTCGTTAATGATTCGATTGTGCTGGTGGAGTTTATCAATCGTCAACGGACAGCGGGGGCGGGAAAATGGCAAGCCATTATCAACGCAGGACGCACACGCTTACGCCCGATTCTGCTCACCTCAATTACAACTGTGAGCGGTCTGTTACCGATGGCGTTGGGGGTTGGTGGGAAGTCAGCGATATGGATGCCTATGGCGAGTACCATCGTTTGGGGGCTGTCGGTGGCAACCCTCCTAACGCTGTTCGTAATTCCGGCGTTCTACGCAATCAGCGATGATATCCGTCAATGGCGAGGCGTCCGCGTTGAGGCCACGGATATAGAGAAAAGAGTAAGAACGTAAATTGACATACTCCAAAACCTAAAGGATTTGGATTCTTTAGGAATCGAATAGCGCTATCAACAAGGATTGGACGGCGAACCGCCTCTTATATCCTCTCCTTCGAGGGTTGATGCCCCAACC
>JAGWBT010000125.1:20882-22864 GCA_021295755.1 Candidatus Poribacteria bacterium | reverse complement strand
GGGTTGTGAAAATTGCCTGCCCGCCTCGGCTGTATTCATCGCCCCGTATCAGTCCAATCATCGCACATCTAACGAAGTCCTGCCCATCTGTTGGGTAACGGTGTATCTCCTCCCAAATCACTTCAGGATCGCAGTCATTTTTTGCATTTAGTGCCTTTAGAATCTGGTCAACCTTTTCACGGAGAGAGCCGATTTCTTCGCGGACTTGGCTACGGAATTCATAGGTGTTAATGGATTCCTTGGTTGAACTGTCTTGGGATTCAACGCTCTGTTCAGTTAATTTTTCGTTCATTCTCGTAAACTCCTTTCAACTTTTCTCTAGCTCGATGGAGCCTGCTTTTAATTGCACTCTTGGAGAGCTCCAACATCTCCGAAATCTCTTGGTATGTCAATCCCTGAAAGTAGTAAAGTCGAATAATCTCCTGATGGGCTTCGCTGAGATAACAGATATAGTTTTCTAGGTTAGCGAAGGCTTCATGTGCTAGCAACTGTTCTTCGGGCGTCAACACAGTTTGCGAACTTCGCATCTCAATCTGCTCTCGCGTTTGACTGTCCGAAATTAATTTTTCATACGACACGAAAGGCTTTTGACGGCGAAGCCAAGAGATGCAGACGTTCCGCGCAATCTGTCTCAACCAGCCTTTGAACTTGCTCGGTTCGCGCAGTGTATCAAGATTAAAATACGCCTGAATGAACACTTCTTGGGCAAGGTCTTCATCCTGTTCGGTGTATGGTAGGGTCTGCCGTATCCAACCGAATACCGCTGATTGGTAGCGTCCGACAAGGATTTCAAATGCCCAATCGTCGCCGGAAAGCGTTTGATGAATCAGCACCGCATCGTCCATTCCGGTTGCCTTTCACATTCAAAGGGTCTATCACATTAGTCGCAAAACAGCGATGTGCGGTTTCGCTGAAATAAAAAAACGTTCGCATCTATGGGCTAGGTTGATAGAATAGCGTGGACGCAATCAAAAAAGGGCAGTAAGCTGATATAAGAATTAAGTCCTGACTATATAAAATAAAAAAGGCGGCTGGATTTAATCCAACCGCCTTAGTTGTGAGTAGGTTGAAAGACCCTACTCTTCCGTGATTGGGGCTTTCACACGCCCAATAATTCTTTCGAGGGTTTCATTGTTTATATCCGATATGGATCCGTTGAAGACAGGGGCGGTATAATATGAGTTGCCACTGCTACTTACCCCTACCAGCCCAGTTTGACTTTCAAGGCAAGCCACAAGTTGACTCGATGCCAAACGAGCGAGTAATACCTTTTCTTTGTCGCTTGCCTTTTCAGGGACTTCTAAAGCAAGGGACTTTACATATGGATCGCTTATAATCCTGCTAACGCTGGCATGCAGATTATTGTAACTCTTGACCACTATATCACCAATGCCGGTATACAGTTCCATGTGGAGGCTTGCCTCCAGATCGTCTTTCATAGCACGCGCTGGTGCAATCAGTCGGATAAGAGCGCCATTTTAATTCTCCTTTTCAATGCCCAACGCCTCAAGGATTTCAGGCTTGAGCAGGTTTCGCAGGTTTTTCCTGCCGTAGAAAATTCGGGATTTGACGGTCCCGATGTCGGACCCCATCGCCTCCGCGATTTGTGCATAAGTCAGATTTTCTTCACAGTAAAGAATTATCGCCTGCCGCTGAATCTCTGGCAGACGGTCGATTGCTTTCTGTACCTCGGAGAGGAGCAGTCTCCAGTGCAACTGCTCATCGGGTTGTTGGCGGCGATCTGTTACGAACGAGGGATCGACAGTCGAATCTTCGGAAGCTCCGCCTAGGGGAACGAACTGAAAGCGTCCCTGTCGTCGAAGCGTGTCATAGCAGCGGTTGCGGACGACACGGAAGAGGAAAGGTCGCAGATGCTCACTTGATTTGAGTCGCTCAAGGTTCATGTAGAGCGCGAGAAACGCATCCTGTACAATATCATCTTCCGCTTCGCTGATGCCAACTAATCTGCGGACAAAACGTCT
>JAGWBT010000125.1:11046-20847 GCA_021295755.1 Candidatus Poribacteria bacterium | reverse complement strand
TTCAAAGAGTTCATGTTCCCCACTATCTGACACCGATTCCCTCCTCTCTATATTGATAATACGAGGAAAATGGGGGATTGTTCATTGGGAGAGTGTTTTTCTAAAAGTTTCTCATAAGGCATTTCTAAGCAAACGAAAACCATAGGGATATTTGATTCGTGGTTTTCTCCCTGTCTGAACAAGAAATCACGTTTGGGAGTGTTAGAATTCGGAGATCCCTCCTACAGGATAACTAAATCCGCCTGAATGAAAACCAAGACAGTCTTGACATGCTTTTGGATGATATGTTATATTTACTCCGTTTTGAAGGTAGTATGTTTAAATCAATCACACTTCTTGATTTACACAGAAGGTTCTCTCTTTTTTGGGAGTCTGATGTAAATATGAGAGGAGTGGCAGTAGAAACCTAAAGGTTAGGTAAGGAGATTCTTTTGAGAACGGTTACAATGAAAGAGCTGTTGGAGGCGGGCGTTCATTTTGGGCATCAGTCACGACGCTGGAACCCGAAGATGGCACCGTATATCTTTGCGGAACGGAATGGGATCTATATCATAGATCTCCAGAAAACGTTGCGTCATCTCCAGACAGCTTATGAATTTGTGCAGGACGTTGCGGCGCGGGGCGGAGCGGTGCTCTTTGTCGGAACGAAGAAGCAGACTCAAGAAACGGTTGCAGACGAAGCTGCCAGATGTCAGATGTTTCATGTCAACCATCGCTGGTTGGGTGGTATGTTGACCAACTATGAGACAATTAGACGTAGCATCAGCCGGTTGACAGAAATAGAGGAAGAAGAAGCGACCGGAGGATTCGAACGACGCCCGAAAAAGGAAGTTATGCGCCTCAGACGTGAGAAGACAAAGCTGGATAATAACCTTGCGGGCATCAAGACGATGGGAAAACTTCCTGAAGTCGTTATTATTACGGATACGCGTAAGGAGCATATTGCAGTAAAAGAGGCGAATAAGCTAGGTGTTCCAGTTATTGCAATTGTTGACACTAACTGTGATCCGGACCCGATTGATTATCCGATTCCTGCGAATGATGATGCAATCCGGGCGATTAAGCTCATCTGTTCCGTGCTTGCAACGGCAGTGATTGAAGGACGAGCGAGTGCGCTAGAGGGTGCAGATGATGCAGAACCGCCGTTAGAGGAGGCGAGCGAACCGGAAGCATCAGAATCAGAGTCCGCAACCGATGAAGGTGATGTCGAAAATCAGGAATCAGAGGATTCTCAGGAAGAGCGTCAAGAAGACTCACAGGCAGAGGATCAGGAGGATAACAGTTAATGGAAATTACTGCGAAGATGGTTAGTGAGTTGCGCGCACGTACAAGTGCCGGAATTATGGACTGTAAGAAAGCGCTCACCGAAACGGAGGGCGATTTAGAGACAGCGATTCAACTTCTACGCGAAAAGGGCTTGAAGGCTTCGGAGCTCAAAGGCGGACGCACCACCTCTGAAGGGTTGATTGCATCGTATATTCACCCCGGCAGCCGAATTGGTGTATTGGTTGAGGTCAACTGTGAAACAGATTTCGTCGCGCGTACGGAACAATTTCAGGCGTTGACGAAAGAGATTGCGATGCAGGTTGCCGCCGCCAAGCCTAAGTACATCGGCGAAGAAGATGTGCCGGCGAGTGTGTTAGAATCGGAGAAAGAGATTTTAAGGAGACAGACACTTGACGAGGGGAAACCGGAGCATATCGTCGATAAAATCGTTGATGGCAGACTCTCTAAATTCTATGCTGAGGCTTGCTTGCTCGAACAACCCTATATTCGGGAGATGGATAAAACGGTTAAGCAGCTCATCCAAGATGCCATTGCTCAGCTTGGGGAAAACATCGTTGTGAGACGGTTTTCGCTCTATGTGTTAGGACAGGACTAGATCCTAGGACTGAAGATTGTCTGTGATTGATGGGTAATCTAAAGGAGTGTTCAAAATGCCTAAAACAATTCTTCGTGATGCAGAGACGCGAATGCAGAAGGCTGTGGAAGCGACAGCCAGAGATTTTGCGCATGTTCGTACTGGGAGAGCCTCGGCTTCTCTATTGGATAATATTCTGATTGATTATTACGGCACCAAAAGTCCAATTAATCAAGTTGCGACGATTACCATCCCTGAACCTCGCCTGATTGTCATCCAACCTTGGGACAAGACGGTTATGAAGGATGTTGAGAGAGCGATTGCTCAATCTGACTTGGGCTTGAATCCGAACAATGACGGCAATGTGATTCGCATCCAAATCCCTGAGTTGACAACGGAACGTCGCCAGGAACTGACTCGATACGTTGCTAAGTTAGCCGAGGAAGGACGCGTCGCTATCAGGAACATCCGCCGTGATGCAAATGATGCGCTGCAGAAGTTAGAGAAGTCAAGAGAGATTTCTCAGGATGAGCGCCATACCTATGCGGCTGAGGTTCAAGATTGCACGGATCTATACACCGATCAGACTAACGAGCTGTTAAAATCAAAGGAAGAAGAGCTACTCGAACTGTAATCAGTAACCGAGGCGCGTTCTTCGATCCAAAAATTCGTCCGTCCCTGAGCCAATGTTTTGGAAGCGAGTTATTAGTGCGATCATCCTAATACCTGTGGTAATCTTCCTTGTTTGGTGGGGAGGGTATCCCTATTCAGCATTAATTATTTTAGTTACTGCTCTGATGCTGATTGAGTTTTGGGGGCTTTCCCAATCAATTGGAGGAAGGGGCGGGCGAATTTTCACCGTCGCATGTGGTGTCCTGTTCTGTTTATCAGCAGTTGATTTAATAGGCTCCAAAATTCCGGTTGAACTTGCTCTCGCCTTGACGCTTCTGCTTCCGTTCTCCTACCAGATTTTTCGCGATAAGATTGACGTAGCCTTCCTTTCTGTTGCAAGCACGCTACTGGGAGTTATCTATATCGGCTGGGCTTTTGGGTATCACCTTATTCTGCTGCGCGGCATTAGCGACGCTGGCAGAGGATTAATCTTCTTCTTGCTGGTGACTGTCTGGCTAGGTGATACAGCCGCATACCTCTTCGGCAAGCGGTTCGGAAGGCACAAACTTCGTCCGACTATTAGTCCCGGCAAAACTATTGAAGGGACAATTGCAGGGATTGTGTTTGGGACACTTGGCGGGTTTGGTGTCTGGTCTTTTTTCTTGCAAGATATACTGAGCTTTTCACACGCACTGATTCTTGGAGTTCTGCTAGGAGCCGTTAGTCAGTTGAGCGACTTGAGCGAATCCGTCATCAAGCGGAGTGCTAATGTTAAAGATTCGGGGGATTTAATTCCGGGTCACGGTGGATTGCTGGATCGATGCGATAGTTTAATTTTTTCGGCACCGGCACTTTATTACTATTTTGTATATCTGGTAAACCTAACATGATGGGGTTATCGCCCTCTCTGATTTAGAGTTGGGTTTCACTCCCTTCGTGCGATTTTAATCAGAATTGAATTCCGATCTTGTGGCACCGTGCTCGTTTTTTTATGAGTCCCGTTCAACCCAACCTACGTACTGATACGTCCAACGTGATGAAAAACACAGATTACAGCATACGGGGTTACGGCAGACAGCGTGTGTCTACCACTTAATTTTTATTCGTAAATACGCTATGAAACACCTCGCTATTCTTGGTTCCACAGGGTCTATTGGGCAGAATGCACTTTCAGTGGTCGAGAGCCACTCCGATGAGCTGGCCGTCGCCGGGCTTGCCGCCAATACATCGGTTGACCGAATTGAACAGCAAGTGCGTCAATTTCAGCCGCGGCTTGTGGCGGTAAGGAATCAAGAAGCTGCTAACCAACTGAGGAAACGGTTGAAGGATGTCAAAAGGGTTGAGGTCCTTTCGGGAGCCAAAGGGGTGTCAGCAGTTGCGATGATGGCGGAGGTAGATCTTGTGCTTGAAGCGATGGGCGGCGCAGCGGGGCTCTTGCCAACGTTACAAGCGATTGAATCTGGAAAAGACCTCGCGTTTGTCAACAAAGAGGTGTTGGTCATGTGTGGTTCGCTGATTATAGAGGCAGCTCAGAAAAATAGTGTTCGTCTTTTACCAGTGGACAGCGAAATCAGTGCAATCTTTCAGTGTCTTTCCGACGTTAATAGGGATGATGGTAGACGTGCCGAAATTCATCGACTGATTCTCACCGGATCCGGCGGTCCCTTTCGTGAAACGCCTTCCGAACAACTTGACTCGGTGACGCCGCAGCAGGCTTTGAAGCATCCAAATTGGAAGATGGGTGAAAAAGTTACAATTGACTCGGCGACAATGATGAACAAGGGCTTTGAGGTTATCGAGTCGAAATGGTTTTTTGATGTGAAGTTGTCGCAAATCGAGGTTGTGATTCATCCGGAGAGCATTATTCATTCGATGGTTGAATTCATTGATGGCTCGTTGTTGGCGCAGTTGGGTGTATCGGATATGCGCTTGCCGATCCAATATGCGCTGACATATCCATGCCGTTTGCCTACTTCTGTCCCACGCCTTGACCTGTCTCAGATTGGTGCGCTGCACATGGAGCCAGTTGATTCCGAAAAGTTTCCGTGCCTAGAACTCGCTTATAGCGCTGCGAAAGTTGGTGGAACGTTGCCGACTGTCCTGAGCAGCGCGGATGAAGTGGTTGTACAGGCGTTCTTGAACCGGCAGATCGGATTTATGGACATCCCGAACTACCTTGAAGAGGTAATGACTCGACATGATATAACGTTTCGACCAACCCTTGATGATATACTGGCTGCTGATCAGTGGGCAAGATCGGTCGCACACGAATTAATCGAAAGAAAAAGGTGACATTGATGATTCATTCTGCTACTATTATACTTGCTATCCTTGCCCTTGGTTTTCTAATTTTTATTCATGAACTTGGGCACTTCTTTGCGGCAAAACGGTGTGGGATTCGCGTGGAGAAATTTTCAATCGGTTTTGGTCCAAGACTCATCGGTTTTCGGCGGGGCGAGACCGACTACTGTGTATCCGCTTTACCATTTGGTGGATTTGTGAAGATGGCGGGGGAAAGTCCTGAGGAACAGAAAGGCGAAGTGGGCGAATTTGCTTCGGCCCCTGTTGGACATCGTATCTTTGTGGCAATTGCGGGACCCGTAATGAATTTTATACTGGGCGTTATTCTGTTTTCGTTTGTTTATCTTGTTGGATTGGACCGTGGAACGATGTGGTTGATGGAAATGCTGATTGGGCGGTCAGATCGGATGGCTCAAATTGGATTGGTGGCGGAGGATAGCCCTGCGAAGAAGGGCGGCATTGAGCCGGGCGATACTATCGTTTCAATCAATGATCGGAGGATTAAAAATTGGCAGGACTTCAACACAACGATCCTTACGCACCCCGACGAGGAACTGAAAGTTGTTGTTTCCCGCGACGGCCAACCCAAGACACTGTATGTGACACCGAGAAGCCTTGATAGGAGTGGAATCGGGCAGATTCGCGTTTCTGCTCGACAAGCAGCGATGGTTGAAAGTATCGCTGAGGACAGTGCAGCGGCGAAAGCTGGTGTCCAAGCGGAAGATTTTATTGAAAGTATCAATGGACGGAAGATTTATCATGTCCCTGAATTCAACTCAGTTATTTGGGATCCTTCTAACCCCTTTGGATCGGCACATCAGAGATTGTACAAGGAGATTAACGAAAATCAGAACGGAGAGATTTCACTAGGAATTCGGCGCGGTGCAGAATCCTTAACTGTCGGTTTCCCGATTAACTGGTTGGTCAATGCCGTTGTTGAGGAGGGTAGCGAAGCAGAAAAAGCGGGGATCCAAAGCGGAGACGAGATTGTTTCAATTAATGGGGAATCTATCAAGAATTTCGAGTTATACCCGCGACTGTATGAGTTAACTTCCACAAATCCCGATCGCCCTGTTGACATTGGATTGCTCCGCAGCGGTGAACCTCTTAACGCAACCGTGACCTTTGCCTTTGGTGATGCTGAGGGGCGACTCAACCTCCAGGGCCTACATTGGAAATTGTCGCTGGCTGGGCTCGCACTTGCAGTGCCCTCTGTTCCAATTCCGCAATATAATGTCATCACGGCTGTGGGTGAGGGTGTCCAGACGAATTGGTTAATTTTGGAGATGGTTGTGAAGGTGCTCAAGCGCCTAGTGACCCGTGAAGTTAAAACGAAACATCTCACTGGACCGATTGGGATTGTCGATGCAACGCGTCGAGTTGTGGAGTTTGGTCTAAGAAGTTTGCTCTTTTTCGTAGGTTTCATCAGCGTTAATCTCGCCATCGTGAATTTATTGCCGATTCCGATCGCAGATGGAGGGCAAATCCTTTTCTTTACCCTTGAGAAGTTGCGTGGCAGACCCCTGAGTATCCGTAAACAGATGATTATTCAGCAGGTCAGTATTGTCCTGCTGGCGGGTCTGTTTTTATACATCACATTCTACGACATCCTGCGCGTCTTTTTTGTTTGATCCCGAAGACAGGATTGGTTCATTGGTTAATTAGTGCATTGGTTCATTAATGAACAAGTGAATGGCTGAACTCATATTAAAAGATGACGACCCTGAATCTCGCCCAAATCAAGCAACATGATCCTGAGGATATGCTTCACCTGCTGTCCAGTTTCTCTACACAGTGTAGACGTGGCTGGGAGATTGGCGAGGCTCTGAAATTAAAGGGTTATGGTGAGCGGATTCCCAACAACATTGTGATTGCTGGGATGGGTGGATCTGGGATTGGCGGAGACCTTGTGAAAGCGGTGGTTGGGTCCCAATTTCCCTGTCCAATTATCGTCCACAGGGGTTATACTCTTCCTGCGTTTGTTACATCTCAGACACTTTTCATCGCTGTCAGTTATTCCGGTAATACCGAAGAAACGCTCCTGTCTGTTGAACAGGCATTTTCACAGGGGGCGAATATTCTGGCGGTTACCAGTGGTGGAAAGTTAAAGGCATTCACGGATACGCACAATCTTCCCTGCGTGATGATTCCGGACGGTCAACCGCCCAGAGCCTCGCTCGGCTATCTGCTCATGCCGGTCTTATCCGTCTTTTCGCGGCTCGGGTTCGCCTCAAGCCTCGATTTCCGGAGCGATTTACGGGAAGCAATTGCGCTGCTACAGAAGTTGGCAGAAGATTTCCAGCCCGATGTCACAGAAAGTCAACCCAAGCGGCTTGCACAGGCGTTGTGCGGGAAATTGCCTGTTATCTACGCCCCGCAAGAACTTGAGGCGATTGCTATGCGTTGGAAGGGGCAGATGAATGAGAACGGCAAATCGCTCGCTTATTATAGTGTGTATCCTGAGATGAATCACAATGAGATTGAGGGTTGGAAGCATCCGTCAGCGTTGACGCGGCAATCTCATGTTATCCAACTCCGCGACCCGATTGCTCCGTCTCAGACGCAGCGTCGGATGGACATCACGGCGGAACTAATTCAACCGCATACCGCTGGCATTACACAGGTGAATTCAGCTGGTAAATCGCTACTTGCCCGTCTGTTATCGTTGGTTGCGATTGGGGATTGGACCAGCTTTTATCTCGCAATCTTATACGAACAGAATCCAACACCCGTTGGGCGAATTGAAGAACTCAAACGCCGATTGGAGACGTAAAACGCAAAGCGTTTTGCGTTACGCCTCATGTCAGATCAGAATGAAGTTGTCGAAGGATATCTAGAAGTTGTCGCAACAGTGAGGGAATACGTGGAAGAACAAATGCATCTTGGTTTTACAGAATTGTTTGAGGAAGAAGCGGAACCCGAATCCGAATTTGCCGAGTTTGATATAGGGGAGTTGCGCGATGAAGCGATGGGTTGTGAGCGGTGCGAACTGCATCAGGGACGAAACACAGTCGTTTTCGGAACTGGAGATGAAAACGCAGATCTCATGTTTGTCGGTGAAGCTCCCGGCGCGGATGAGGATCAACAGGGTGAGCCTTTCGTCGGGCGCGCGGGTCAATTGCTGACCCGGATTATTGAGGCGATGGAGTTGAGGCGTGAAGATGTTTATATCGCCAACGTGATTAAGTGCCGTCCGCCCGGTAATCGGAACCCGAAACCGATTGAGATCGAAAGCTGTGAGCCTTTCCTGCTCAGACAGATTGAGTTAATCAAGCCGAAGGTGATCTGTGCCCTTGGCACCTTTGCTGCGCAAACGCTACTTGCGACCAACCAGAGTATTTCTTCGTTGCGTGGTCGTTTCCACGACTATCACGGCTGCAAACTCATGGCAACCTACCACCCCGCCTACCTCCTCCGAAATCCGCATGGCAAGCGAGATGTCTGGGAGGATATGCAGAAAGTAATCGCGGAACTAAAAACTAGTTAGTACATTGGTTCATGAGTTCACTTGTTCATTAATGAACCAATGAATCGCTGATCTTTCACGCCATGGAATACGCTCGCGTCGCTTTTCCACTCCCCCAAGATCTCACCTTCTCTTACGCCATTCCAGTCCGTCTTCAATCCGTAGCACAGCGCGGCAGCCGCGTCCTTGCGCCTTTGGGAGAGGGGACACGCGAAGGGGTCATCGTTGATTTAATGGATGAACCTGACCTACCTGACGAATCTATACAAATCAAGAACCTCGCCGACTGTTTGGACGATACCCCCACCTTCTCAGATGAACTGCTTACGTTGACGAAATGGATGTCGGAATATTACCTGTCTTCGTGGGGAGAGGCGTTGCGGTGTGCTGCGCCCGCAGCAGTAAGAACGCGCCAAAACCGGCTCGTGCATCTGCTCGCAACCGATGAACAGATTTCGGATATGCGGCAATCGCGTCAGACGGAGATTTTGTCGTTGCTCAAGGAAGATAATGAGTTATCCCTTCATCAAATTGGGCGGCGACTCGGGATTGGGGTTTCAAAGCTGCGTCCGCCGTTGTCCGCTCTACAAGAAAAGGGGCTTGTCGAACTGCGGTCGAACATCCAACCCCAAGCGCAGCCCCAAACTATCTCATCGAAGAACAGGTCCCCCAATTGGAAGCCAACCGCGCCCCGAAACAGGCAGAAATGCTCCGCCTCCTCCTCGACTGTAGTGATGAAACGTTGACGAGAACAGATCTGGCTAAACGTGCCGACACGTCAGTGACGGGGTTACAATCCCTTGAGCAGAAGGGGTTAATTCACGTTGAGTCTGTCCAAATTGTGCGGAATCCGTTGAGTTTGGATCCGGTGCCTTCCACGCAGCCGCTCACGCTGAATCCGGATCAGGCGACTGCCTTGCAGGCGATTCAAGGGGCGATCGATTCGAGTAAGCGCGAACTGTTTCTCCTACACGGTGTCACCGGTAGCGGTAAGACGGAGGTTTATATGCAAGCGATGGCTTCCGTCTTAGATCAGGGAAAACAGGTGATAGTGCTTGTTCCCGAAATTTCTCTCACACCCCAAACGGTCTCTCGGTTTGTCGGACGTTTTGGGGCGCGGGTCGCTGTCCTCCATAGCAATCTTTCAGATGGGGAACGATATGACCAGTGGCAGCAGATTAAAGGCGGAGCGGCGGACATCGTTGTGGGACCCAGATCCGCTGTCTTTGCGCCCTTTCCGAACCTTGGGCTGATTGTAATTGATGAGGAGCATGAAACATCATACAAGCAGGACGCTGCGCACCCATTCTATCACGCGCGGGACGTTGCTGTGAAGCGATCTGAGTTAGTCGCCTGTCCGTTGATTCTCGGCAGCGCGACGCCATCGTTGGAGAGTTTTTATCATGCGCAGCAAGGGGAGTACACCCTCTTGCGACTGCCTTCCCGCGTATCGAATATTGAGATGCCACCCGTCGAGATTGTGGATATGCGCGAGGAGTTAAAGCGGGGTAATCGCACCATTTTTTCGACAGCCCTCCGAACAGGTATTGAGGAACGGCTT
>JAGWBT010000125.1:5437-10941 GCA_021295755.1 Candidatus Poribacteria bacterium | reverse complement strand
TGGGGTGTCGGCACTGCGGTTATGAACGCCCAACGCCCCAAGTTTGTCCAGAATGTGGCAGCGTGTACATCCGCTATTTTGGACTTGGCACCGAGCAGGTTGAGCAGGAGGTGGGCAAGGCATTCCCCAAAGCGAAGGTCAAGCGGATGGACGCCGATTCGACGGCACGCAAAAATGCCCACCAGCAGATCTTGGACGTTTTCAAGAGTGGGGAAATTGATATTTTGGTGGGAACGCAGATGATTGCGAAAGGGTTAGATTTTCCAAATGTGACCCTTGTGGGTGTGATTTCTGCCGATACCGCACTCAATCTGCCAGATTTTCGTGCCGGTGAACGGTCGTTTAATTTGCTGACACAGGTGGCCGGACGATCTGGTCGTAGCGAAGCGGGCGGTAACGTCATTATTCAGACCTATATGCCGGAACACTACAGCATCCAAGCGGCACAGGGGCATGACTATCTCCGTTTCTATCGTGAAGAGATCGGTTATCGGGAGGCGCTGCTTTACCCGCCATTGAGCCATGCTGCAACCATTCTGCTCCGTGGGGAGGTTGAGGCGGAGGTAATCCAAGCCTCCAATAATCTGCTTGATCAACTCGAAACCTTCAAGGGGGATTGCTTCCCTACAGTTGAGATTCGGGGGCCCGTTCCCGCACCGCTTGCCAAGATCAGAAATAAATTTCGGTGGCATTTTCTGTTGCGATCCGAGGATGTGGAGGAGCTGCGTGAACTGATTCAGTGTGCGATTACCGCGACATCGCCGACGAATATCGATCTGATTGTGGATATTGATCCGATAAGTGTGTTGTAAGGCAGATGGTTCATTGACACAAATCTGTCGATTTTGGAAAATCGACCTACGGTAGGACAACCCAAGTGCTTTCATACCGATCTATCGGGGGTTGCCCCTACGGATTTGTGAAATTTCAAATGATATTGCGCCCTGAAATCGTAACGTGGTGCTTGGTATTACTTATCTTAACCGTCTTGTCCGCGACGGCATATCAATGGAGGGGGCATGTCAACGACTCAGACCTGTATTGATGACTGCGACTACCACCGCGCTAGGACTGATTCCGCTGTTGATTTCACAGGGCACTGGCAGCGAGGTACAGCGCCCGTTGGCGACGGTGGTCATCGGCGGGTTGGTCACATCAACCATTTTGACACTGTTGGTGATTCCCGCGCTTTATAAGTGGTTTTCGGTTCGGATTGAGTCGAACGGAGGGGGCGCAGCCAATTAGGGAAAAGGCAAGACGGTCACAATGTCCTAGAATTTCACCTTGAGTTGTAACCTCGTTTTATGTTGGGACGAGTTCGCGCCAGATGCGATGATATTCTTGGCGATGAAATATAGCACTTCTATGCTGATATTCTTTTCTAGTGGCAAGACGAATTTCAGTTCATGTCCGTGCGCATTTGGATTAAATATATCGGCGTTGTTATAGTTGGATATCATTGATTCACGTTCAACCCAAACATAGTGGTAAAGTGTACGCAGTTGACCTAGCCTAGGTATGGGTCCCACCCCAATTTCCGCCCAGTACGCTTTATCGTTGGCATCCGCTAGCAGGTTTTGTGCATAAGCACCGAGCAGCCATAGAGGCGCGGAGGCGATCGCAAATTCGTACTTTGCAAGCCCCTCAACTGTCCTGAATCCAGATAGATAGGAGGATATCCCTGTCCCCGCACCGATCCGTGTGTTTGTATCCCCACCGCCTAGCCTGCCCTCTTCAACCGCTTGGGCGATATTGTCTTCGTTCCGATATTCGTAAAGGGTCGCGCCGAAAGATAAGCCTTTGAAATGGAATCCCTCGACAAACAACTGTCCCGCAAAAAGGTTGGTATCGGGGCTGCTTTTAATTTCGTCTAGAACGAACTGTCCGAGATTTAACTGTACCTGATCGATAAAACCGACGTCCTTCACCCGGAACTGCTGTGCCGCTCCTTCCAACTGCACGTCGTTGTGGAAGGCCAACTCAACATGTTCAAACGGATTCGGGAACTTGCCCACTGTAACCGTCAGCGACTGGCTTGGGACATATCGGAGGAAGAGTCGATCCAGATTGAAGCCTTTCTTTGAGAAATAGTTGTCGAGATCGACGTTGCCTGTGGTGGGATCATCTGTCGCACCGGTGACCATCCTGAAGCCGAGATTGACCTTTGAATGAATCGGGAAGTTTCCGCTCATACGAAGTCTGATGCGATACCGATAGCGGTTCGGCGAACCGTCCCGAAAGATACCTTCTTGGCGAAATCGGGCATCGGCGGAGAAGAATGCACCCCAAAGCTGTTTTGCCAGTTGAGCGGCATCTTTGCCTTCTGGTTCTTTATCTATAGGCGCGTTAGCGGAAGCGACTTGAGGCGAAAGAACGCTAAGAAATAGGATAGCACACAAGTAAATTCTGGCTTTCTCCATTCTGTTGGTTCCTTCGCGTTCCTTGCCTGACCGTTCTAGCCCGTTTGAATTGGTTCATTAATGAACGAATATTGCGGGGTTAGTCCCCGATTGCTTCCCGCATCTTCTCCAATCCGATCCGTGCGACTTCTCGCGGATCTTCTGCCCAATAGCTGGGATTAAACAGCTCTAAGGAGATTACACCCTGATAGTCTGTTTCCTTTAGAACTGCGATCATCTCTTTGAGATCGAGGATACCATCGCCGGGGTAGACGCGATCGGCGTCGGTCTGCTCTGCACGTGGCGGTGAGGCGGGAGCATCATTGAAATGGAACACTGCGATCTTGTCGGCGGGGATTCCGCGCATGTCGTCGGTTTCGCCGCCCCCTCGGTAGATGTGGAATGGATCGAGGACGATGGTGCTGTCGGGGTGGTCGGCAACCTCCATGACTTTCCAAGCGTGCTTGACTTGATTGATGTGGTCTACGAAGCCCAGAAACTCCATCGCAGGTTTGACGCCAAACTTACGCCCCAATTCAAGGAGTTCACGGTAGTTTTGTCCGCCTAGTTCTAGGTCAGCGATTCCACGGGGTGGACTTGCGACGCTGTAGGTTGATCCGACGGCGGCGGCTTGCGCCATGCGTCGCTTCGCTTCTTCGAGCGCCTCTTGATGTTCCGTGCCGGTGGTATCCAACCAACCGTGCAGAGCGATGACGGTTACAACGGGCAGCCCATAGTCGTCGAGGGCACGTTTCACGTCTGCTAGTGAGCCGTTTTGCTCCTCATAGGCGGTGAGGTCATCGTTCCAGAGTTCAATGGCTTCGTAACCTGTTTCGCCGGCAATCCGAATCTTGTCCATTAGGCTTGCCGGGCGGATTGTGCTGGTATTTAGTGCGAGTGTAAATTGGCTCATCCGTTCCCTCCTTTTATTCTCCGTTCTTACCACGTAGGTCGTTGATAAAGCGAACATCAATACGTGCGAGATCAATGACGGTATCGACTGGTTCTCCACTATATTCGCTGTGGAAGCTGACGGGACCGTCGAAGTTCATCTCCGTTAAGGTTCTGACCGCTGTTTCCCAATCGACGAAACCGTGTCCCATTCGGACGACCCGTGTACCACCCCCCGGAGGGCGCATCATATCCTTAAATGACATTACTGCGAGGTAATCTTTCACGATGTCGAGTGCCATGTCGATCGGTTCTCCGACAATCGAGAGGTGCCCCGGATCCGCGAATACGCCGACATGCTGCGGATCGAATCCCTTGACGAGGTTCATCACGGCGGAAGAGTTCAATCCCATCGAGGTTCCCGAATGGTTGTGCAGGCAGGTACGGACCCCGTGTTTCGCAGAGAGGGCTTGGAATCCGTCGAGGGCTGCGCGGATGCGATCGACCAATGCCCAATATCCGCCATCTTCCTTCGACCAGTGCCAATAGCCGACCTTGAGATTGGCGACGCCTGCGTCTCCACATGCTGCATATACCCGTTGCACGTCTGGGTCTTGCGGATCCAGAAAACTGGTAGGTGTCGTTACGAGTGGGATTGACAGTCCTTCATCGGCGAACTGTTTGGCGGCTGCTGGCAATTGTGTGTCGGCGTTTTCGGGATTGACGGGATAGCCGGGACGTACGCACAGGTCTGCGCCTTCCACGCCGACCGATTTCAGGGCGTCCATAATACCTGCGACATCTAAACCTTCTAGATGTTTGGTGAACATGATGTATTTCATCGGGAATGATTCCTTTCTGTAAAGTAGCAGGCATACTCCGTATGCCGTATAGCCCCCACTCTAAAATGGCAACTTAGGTTATCACAAAACCGCAAGAGAGTCAAACGCTTGATCGCGGATCAACAAAAACCTCCCTATGGCTGCAAGCTGTGGGAGATTTTTTGTTGGCTCATTGGTTCATTGAATACGGGTCTGAATCAGGATTTACAGGATTTAAGGATTAACAGGATATAGATGCGTTGGTTCATTCGTTATACTGCACAAGGCTTTGGCTTAAATTGGTTTTATCACGCCAAGAAGAGTAAAAGCAGCATCAATATAACCACAACGAGCGACAGATCATCCTAATTTATGGACCTAACCAAGGTTGTATTTTTTCTTTAACAAACGGTTTGTCCTGCAAGAAGTGGAGAACTGCCATTACAATAATCCCGATAAATAGGAAAATTGCCTCGCCTATATTCCCTGTGGAAACCGCATGAGCCGCCATTAACCCTATAATAACTAAGGGCACAGCGACTCCCACGGGTCTGAGCCAGGCTCGCAATTTTTCGTAAAAAAGTGCGACAATTCCGACTATGATACAGATGATGCCCGTCCGAATTGCACGGTCTGTATCCCCATGGTGGAATTGTACATAAGCAAATAATCCGCCGAAGATAAAGGAAAATATAGCTACAATGTGATGACGTTTCATTGGTTATTCTCCTTTTATCCCTCAACCGAAGAGGTATTTGTAACGGCCTGTATTTGAGCTGATACCATAAAACTATAAGAGGGTAAAATCTTCGCTAAACGAGCAAAAAGAGGAATAGACTTTAATTGCGAAAGCACTATCGGTTTCACTAGTTGAAGGGCTTTAGCTTGGGCTCGTTTCAGCCCCTAAAGAGGAGCAAAAGTGTTATGATGAACATAACAGCCAGTCCAATATATGGAATAGGTCTCAACCAGGGACGTATTTTCTCTTTAATGAAGGATGTGTCTTGAAACAACGTTAGGATTCCCCCTAAAATCAACACGATACTCGCTGTAATTACGCTCATCATATTTCCATCTATGAAATCCCTGTAAGCCATTAACCCTACAAGGATTACGGGTAACGCGATTACCACAGGTCTGAGGCGATCCCGCACTTTTCCGGCATAAAAAAAGACAAAGACTCCAAGTAGGGCGAAGAGAATGCCTGTCCTAATTGCACCACCCATATCGCCATGATGGAATCTGGTATAGGCAAGTAATCCTCCGAAGATTAGACAAAACACGGCTGCGATGTGATGGCGTTTCATTGGTCATTCTCCTTTTGTGTTTTTTAACTCAAGTTACGACTTACCCTATAGTGCTATACATCTGTCAACAGAGTCTACCTATTGCG
>JAGWBT010000125.1:755-5411 GCA_021295755.1 Candidatus Poribacteria bacterium | reverse complement strand
TCCCGCTCTGAGTAGCCGCCCGGACGGTCTCCGAGCGAGGTGGCACCGACCAGATCGTCGTCCACGAGAAAGGGCAGTCCGAGGTATGCCTCAAGTCCCGCATGACCGAAGGGGAGGCCCCCACTACGCGGGTCGTTCGGCGGATCGTTGGTCAGCACTGGACGCCGACCGGTCATGATTGCTCCGTTCAAGGTGTCCAGGTTATGAAACTGGAGATCGGTGACGATGTCGTATAAGCCGAAACCGGGTTTGTAGATGTCGGTAACCGCATGTGAGTATAGATACGGCCTGTTCTGCCCACTATAACGGATCTCTGCGAGGAAACCGAACGGACTTTGAGAGACACGGAGAACTTCCGGCAGAAGCTGGACGAATGCTTTCGTGACCGATTCGGTGGTGGAGTAAACCGTCAGCGCCTGTGCCAGAGCAGATAGCAGCGCTGCCGATGCTTCGTCTCTCTGGTTAGTCACGCGTTCCTGCCAGAGCGATTCTAGACGCGATACAGCTTTCTGGAAACAGGGGTCTCCTCGGTCATCACCAGTAGCATTGAGGTTCTCGATGAGGTTTTTCCATTCGGTATGAAGAACATCTGAACGATTGCTTGCCATCTTTCAAAATTCCTTTCAAGTGAGACGGGAGGGGCCTCGGATACAGTCTATGGGTTCATCTCGATCCACCTCTGATACTCTGCCCACGCATCTTCAGGACTGACGAAGGGTTTGAAGACGACGCGACCACTAAAATGATACGGTTTTAGCACCGCGCAGTCCCTGATGACTAGGGCGAAGTCCCATGCAGGGTTGTTCAAGCCGCCGCCCGTTGGTTGAATGGCGAATCGTAGATTGTCTTTGTGCTTGAACATCATTTCCAGCATCATATTACGCCAGCGTCCATAAAACACTGGTTCAGCATATCTGATTGGGCGTATATTGTGAAACAACCTTCCGTTTGGGTCGGTTTCGGTTGGTAGCAGGGGATCTGTTTCGCTGGCAAAAACGCGTGGGTCAGGCGGTCTTTCTTCCAAAGACGGAATCCATTCCATCGGAGCGTCTTTGTCTCGATGTCCGCGAAAATAGGTTGTTTTGTTTTCAGGGGCGTGGATATAACTTGCCCAGAATAGCCCCAGCCAATCTCCCTCGAAACCGTTGGAGCGTGCCACGATTGTTGTTTCCCAATCGATGTAACAGGGCGGGACGAGCGTGAAGGTGGTGCTCACGTCAACGCGGTGCGGTTCGGGGACAAAGGTTTCTAAGCGAACTGAGTTATCGGTGAGGCGGGTTAGTCGGCTCGGTGTCGGTGGGTTGCCATTTTTGCCGTCAAGCCAGCGTGGTGTCATCGCTGCACCAGTAACGTCGAACACAAATTCAAAATTGAGGCTGCTGCCCCAACCGGAGCGAAAGATGTTCTCCTGCGGTCCCTTTTGACTGTAGAGTTGACGAATACCGTTATATCCGTTGGAACGCTCAAATGGGAAGGCGGTTGTGTCAAAGGTGCCGTCCCGATGTGCTTGGCTGAGTGTTTGGAGCCGTTTGAGTGGGATGCCTCCGCCGTCGTTGTTGTCCACTACTTCGACAAATAGATCTCCGTCCACAAGAAATTCACTTGCCATGGGGTTGATTCCTTTTTGATTCATATAGAAAGAGCGAGGAGTACCCACTTCAGTCCCAATTTTATCGGGATTCTATGAATGAAACGTGAAACGTAAAACGTGATAAATGAACCAATAAACGGATCTTATAGTAGTCCTTGATGGGGCATTGGGTTTCGTTTGCTTATCCGTGTTTTCCGCTGAATCCGCTAAATCTGTGATTCAGGCAATAATGATACACACCCTTCACGCCTCACGCTTCCGACTCAAAAACGCTTCCAGCCCTTGTTGTACTTCCGGCGTTGTGAAACAGGTCGATAACGCTAACGCTTCGTAGGAGATCTCATAGCCATCTTCTGGCATCGGATTTCGCGTCAACGCAGCTTTGGCGGCTCTTACCGCAACTGGGCTTTTCTGAGCGAGTGACTCGGCGATCTCTTGCACTTCGTCTGTAAGGTCCTCCCTAGGAACGACGCGATTCACCAATCCCAAGCCTTGTGCGGTCTGGGCATCAATCCGCTCACCGAGAAGGACCATCTCTTTCGCTTTTGACTCACCGATGACGTTCAGCAGTCGATGGGTGCCACCCCACCCCGGAAACCAGCCGTGCGTAATTTCCGGCAGACCGAAACTTGAGTCCTCTGACGCGATCCGCAGATCACATGCTAGCGCGAATTCGAGTCCGCCTCCGACCGCGTAGCCGTGGACCGCTGCAATCACTGGGACCGGAAGATTGGCGAGCCGACTGAGGACGCGATTCCCATCGTTGACCCATTTGCGGATGTCAGGAGGAGCAAAGGTTGCGATATGGTTGAGGTCTGCCCCAACGCAGAAGGCACGCTCGCTGCTTCCCTCTAGCACGACGACGCGCACCGATTCGTCTTGATGCAAACGGTTCACCTCTGCGTCAAGCATATTCAGCATCTCACGGTCAACGGCGTTGAGTTTTTCGGGGCGGTTCAGTCGGATTGTGGTTATCGCTTCCGTTTGACGGACGACGATTTTCTCATCTATTTCAGCCATCTATTCTTTTCCCGCCTCATTTTGCACTTGTTGTGCTGCCTCTAAGAGTGCGCTCGCCAAAAACTGTGGATTGACTTCAGCTTTCCCACGAAATGTTCTGACTTTTTCGCCACGGATCTTCAGTACGGCGAGTTCTTTGCCACCCAAGTGGATTCCGACCTCTGCGTTTCGGGTTTCGCCCGGTCCGTTCACCTCGCACCCCATGACAGCGACAGGGATCTTGATATTGTGTTTTTCCAACAATTCTTCAGCGACGGCAACGATGCCTTCGTAGTCCGCTTCTGCATCGCCACGTCCACAGAACGGACATGAGACGACATCAAGGAGGTTATCCGCTAAGCCGAGTGTGCGGAGCAGCTCCTTCGCTGTCAGGACTTCCTCCGCTGGATCGCCGGTGATCGAGATGCGGATAGTGTCACCGATGCCTTCCATCAACAGTGTGCCGATGCCAATCGTAGATTTGACATGCGCTCGACGCGGCGTGCCTGCTTCCGTTACACCGAGATGGAGTGGATAGCGGACTTTAGCGGAGAGGAGCCGATTCGCCTCGATCATCCGTAGGGGGTCGCTAGATTTGACGGAGATGATAACGTCTGTAAAGTCGTGATCTTCGCAGATTTTGACGTGGCGCATCGCACTTTCAACGAGGGCTTCGGCTGTGGGTGAAGGGTATTTATCCAACAGGTCTTTTTCGAGTGATCCTTCGTTGACGCCGATACGGATTGGAATGTGCGCAGCTTTGGCAGCGGCGAGGACTTGTGCGATCCGTTTTTCAACCCCGATGTTACCGGGATTGATTCGGACCTTCGCAACGCCGGCATCAACGGCTGCCAGCGCGTACCGATAATTGAAATGGATGTCTGCGACAATCGGGACAGGGGCGCGTTTGACCAGTTCGGGCAGTGCTTTCGCATCGCTCTCTTCTGGAACGGCAACACGGACAATCTGCGCACCGGCTTCCACACACCGTTCGGTTTGGCGCAGTGTGGCGTCAATATCGTGGGTCAGTGTGGTGGTCATCGTTTGGATCGAGATTGGGTTCCCGTCCCCGATCGATATGTTTCCGACCTCCACTTGTCGCGTCGGTTTTCGGTTGTTGATTTGTAGTAGGTCTTTCATGGCTTTCTTTCTGCTGTCAAAGGGGATCTCCTGAAGCGGCTTGTTCCAAATCGTCCACAAACTGCTCTACCTGATCTCTGCGACGCTGAAATTCTGCGTCAACATCGTCTATGGGATAATCGCCATCATAGCCGTAATTGATGTGGAGCGTGTCAATAATTTGCCTAAACTGCTCCGAGAAGGGTTGAGGTAATGCACGGCGTAACTGTCCCCATCTTGTTTGTTCGCTGTTTAGATACGCCATTGCAGCATTACGCGCCACATCAAACAGTTTATTGAAAGTATCTCGATATTTGTCATCCCTTAGAAAAGGATTCTGTTCCTGCTTGGCAATTTCCCAGTTTTCATCTGCCCTAATGAACAACTGTCGAACATTCTCAAAAGTCGGTGCAGGCACCTCCATCACCTCATCTATCGTTTTTCCATCACCCGCGATAACTTGCCCGACAGCTTTTATACCCCAAGCGATGCGGTCACCGATTCTCTCCCCCGGCTGTCGTGCTATCACATCCACATTTATCGGGAAGTCTGCCACCGCATCGAGATAAACGTCGTAATCCTTCCGCTTGGTGGTCGTAACGAGCAGATCAATGTCCCGCGCCAGAGAGGGAGCATAGACGAAGGATCCGAACATCACGATGTCCCGAATATCGGCATCTGCGGCGCGTAGGGTTTCGCAGAGGTTGTCAAGTTCGCGCTTGGTGATGTGTGCCATTTCGTACCTCGCTATTAACCGATGGTGCTAGCTCGCAACTGTTGACATGCTCTCCGGTCAAAGACTGGGTGTGAAACGTGATGCGTGAAACGTGAAATGAACCAATGAGCTAATGAACTCAATATCCTCATCAACTCACACCAAAGGTTATTATAGTGAATCCTAAAAATAGATAGACACTTGCGCTCCCCGTGTTGGGTAGGCGCTGTTT
>JAGWBT010000125.1:0-739 GCA_021295755.1 Candidatus Poribacteria bacterium | reverse complement strand
CTAAAATCTACCATAATCGCTTTGGGCACTGTGGATCGTGCGATCTAAAAGTCAGTAAGCACGTCTTGGAACGTCTCAAAGATTCGATCTGCCTCGGCAGCCGTCAGAATCAGCGGCGGGGCAAGGAAGATGATATTCTCTGGTTCGTCCACAGTCTGCCCGATCCGTCCGACGATAATGCCCCTCTTCAGGATTTCCGCGCAGATTGCTTTGGTTGTGGCGGTGTCGAGTTGTGTCCCATCGCTATCGCTGACCAGTTCAACACCGATCATCAGCCCCTTCCCTCGGACATCGCCGACAATCGGAAGGGTTTCGAGCGTCTTCAGGTTTTTGAGGAGGTAGCTTCCGACCCGCTCAGCGTTTTCTGCCAGTCGTTCCTCGGTGAGGATCTCCAAGTTTGCCAGACCTGCTGCACATGCGACGGGATGTCCGCCGTAGGTGCAGACCTGCGCGAACTCTCGGCTGTCCTCCGGCTCACCGAGAAATTCCGAAAAGACGGCATCGTTTGCCACACATGCTCCCAACGGGATGTAACCGCTTGTCAGTCCTTTAGCAAGGGTGATGATGTCTGGCTCCACGCCCCAATGTTCGCAGCCGAACAATCTTCCCGTTCTGCCGAAGCCGGTGATCACTTCGTCGGCGATTAGCAGGAGGCCATATTTATCACAGATCTCTCTGACTCTTGGGAGATAGGTGTCCGGTGGTACAAGCACTCCGCCCCCACCGATGATAGGCTCGG
>JAGWBT010000124.1:443-11716 GCA_021295755.1 Candidatus Poribacteria bacterium | reverse complement strand
CACGCTAACCGGACTGCGCTACGCCCCGATTATGGTAAAGCAGCGTGTGATTTTATCATACCCGGCAGTATCTGTCAAGCCTACCTTTCTACTTTTTTTCCGCTGTATCTTCTAGCCGTTGAACCCGGATCCGATGGATTCGTCGTTCATCCGCTTCTAATATTGTGAACGATAATCCTTGGTAAGAGAATTGATTGCCCTGTTCAGGGACTCTTCCCAGATGATCGAAGATGAATCCACCGATTGTGTCTGCATTCTCCGACTCAAGCTGCGTCTCTAACTGATCATTGAGATCAATAAGACTTATGCGTGCATCAACTGAATAGATATTTTTATTGAGGACAATGACCTCCTCCTGTTCGTCAAAATCGTACTCATCTTGGATTTCTCCGACAATCTCCTCAATAATATCTTCGAGTGTTACGATTCCCGCTGTACCCCCATACTCATCAACCACGATCGTCATGTGCTGCTTATTTGCCCGTAGTTCCTGGAAGAGGTCGGATATTTTTTTACTCTCTGGCGTCAGAAGCGGCGGTCGATCGGTGGCCATCGATCTCAGATCGAGGGGCTCGTCTTTTGCCCAACCGTCTAACAGATCTTTGACATGCAGCAGACCAATAATACGGTCAATCTGCTCCTCATAGACAGGAATACGTGAATGCCGAGACTCGATTGCAGTTTGAAGCACAACCTCTTTTGGCGAAGAAACATCAAGGCACGTCACATCCGTTCGGGGAACCATAATCTCGCGGGCAACCTTATCGGGGAGGTCAAGGATGCGAGAGATCATTTCTCGTTCCTCCTCCTCCAAGATTTCTTGGCTACTCCCGACATTTTCCAACGCTTCAAGGTCTTCGGGCGAGACGCTGCTATCCTGTTCAATTTGGGCTTTTCCACCCAGAACCCGAACGCTAAGATAGCTCAGCAGGGTCAACGGTTTAATGAGAGGATACAGGATCCAATAGACAACGTGCACAAAACGGAGGGCGGAGATTGTTGAGTTTTCAGAGCTGCCCTGTACATAATTTTTCGGGATGAGCTCTGTCACAACAACAATGAGGAGGATTGCAAGGAGGGCACCAATAATTCGATCTCTCAGGGAATCGAAATCGAACAAGGAGAGCAGCAAGACGACAATACAAACAATTAATACGCTCTTGGCGACAATGATTGTTGCAGAAGATCTTTGTGGGTGGCGCAGTAGAGATGTTAAGATCCCATGCTGCGGACCCCCAGTTTCCGCGATATTCAGTATTTCGTTCCGGCTAAGCCTGTTGATAAGTACCTCCACGACAGAGAACAACACCGCGAAGATTGACAAAACAACCAAGCCAACCAGCTTAATTATGTCTATATCGTCCAAACGTAGGATTATACCCCCAAGGCACTTGTCAACCAGAATCTGCGAAAATCAATAACCGAATTCATCCTATCTCTACACAAATAGGATATTAGGCGCTAATTAAACGGAGCATAGTTTCTTGTTCCTCAAACATGATCTCCGCTTCCTCTGGGGTTTGATGATCATAACCAAGCAGGTGAAGTATACCGTGTACACTCAATATAGCTAGCTCGATATCAAGTGAATGCCCATGCATGATTGATTGGCGTCGGGCTGTTGGAACAGATATGACCAAATCACCAAGCAGTTGAGGGTTCAAATCTCCACCGATGCCTTCTCGCATCGAAAAGGCGAGTACATCAGTGGGTTCATCAATGTGGCGATATTGGTGGTTCAGCACCTGAATCTCGGCATCATCCGTTAGAAGAATGCTCACTTCACAATCAGCAGAATCGTGAGCCTTTAGCGTGGTCAACGTCGCATTATAAACAATCGCTTCATTAAAATCAATATTTTGACATTTGTTGTTAATGAATACCATTTTATTTGCTGGTCGAAGCTAGATGCTATTGGTTTTCCTTAACCTTTGGGCATCGCGCTCCTCGTAGGCTTCTACGATTTGCTGTACCAGTTCGTGTCGGACAACATCCTCTTTTGAAAAGTGGATGAATGCGATACCGTCAATATTTGACAGTACCGACTGTGCATCAACAAGCCCCGACCTTGTCCCGGTCGGTAAGTCTGTTTGCGTTATGTCTCCGGTGATAACGGCTCTGGAATCGAACCCAAGTCGTGTGAGAAACATCTTCATCTGCTCAATGGTTGCATTTTGTGCTTCATCAAGAACGACAAACGAGTTATTCAGCGTTCGGCCACGCATGAAGGCGATCGGAGCCACCTCAATCACATTACGCTCAACATAACGCTCAAGAGATTCGGGCGGCACCATATCGTAGAGTGCGTCGTATAAAGGACGTAGATAGGGGTTAATTTTCGCTTCGATATCGCCGGGTAAAAAACCGAGCCTTTCGCCCGCTTCTACCGCGGGTCGGGTGAGGATGATTCGGCTGACCTGTCCACTTTTCAAGGCAGAAACCGCCATCGCCATAGCAAGGTATGTTTTTCCGGTTCCGGCAGGACCGATGCCAAAGACGAGATCATACGATTTGATTGCGGCCACATAGCGTTTCTGGGTAGGGGTTTTCGGTCGCACAACACCGCGCTTGGAAAAGACAGAGATAGCTTCATTGGCTGCTTTTTCCAACTGGACGGGCGCATCTCCTTTGGAAGTGCGAATCGCGTATTTGACATCATTTGCATTGATGGATTGCCCACTCCGGATGAGATGAAGTAACGACTCAAAGGTTTTCGTTACACGATTAACGTCATCAAAGCTATTGCCGGTGATCTCCAAACCTTCGCTCTTTAATAGCACTTTGACGTTAAAACGCGCTTCGACAATGTTCAGAAAGGCATCAGATTGCCCAAAAAGCACTTGGGCTTCTGTGGTGCTCTGTATCGGTATTTTTAAGGATTCTTGGTTCTGCAATACGCTATTATTCCTGTTTTTGGGTGGGTGTAACCGCTGTTGTTTCCGTCAGAAACCAACTTCATCCCTAATTTTACCAGAATTTAGTTGTCTTTCCAAGTAAATTCTTCGTTATCGTCACCTAAGTCGCTATGCAGATCGAAAATTTCGACGATTACTACCCATATAAACCGCCCCTAAGCTAGAAAATCAATCTACCAGTTAGTATACGCCCCATCGTCCCTTTGGTAACCAGAAGGAGGGCTCGGAGCCGGTGACGTAGTATTGACGAGCGCATCTTCATTGAACTCAATACCAAGCCCAGGGCCTTCAGGTGGAAGCAGATAGCCGTCAGCAAATGGCATCTGAACCGGAAAGACATCGGTAAGACTCGTCATCGGTGGACGCGGTAGCTCTTGTACCCCGACAAGAGCTGATGCCAAACACAAGTGGAGGCAGGCTGCTGTTGAAACCGGACCGAGCGGATTGTGCGGCACGATGTGGATGTAGTGCGTCTCACACCAACCCGCAATCTTCCGAGCCTCAGTCAATCCTCCGGCGATGCAGAGGTCTACCCGACAGTAATCCATCAGGTCCTCCTCAATCACTTCCCTAAAACTCCATTTGCTGTCAAACTGTTCACCCACCGCCAGAGGGACTGATGTGTTCTGCCGAACCAACTTTAGACTCGCAGGATTTTCGCTGCGGAGTGGATCTTCAATGAAGAAGGGGCGATACTGCTCAACCCCTTTACAGAATTCGATGCTGGCAGGTGGATCTAACCGCGTATGGACATCCACCAGAATCTCAATATCATCGCCAAGTGCGTCTCTGACCGCTTTTACCTGCTCAATCCCAAATCGTACTGCCCGTGTTGGCTCAAATCGATTGTCACCTTCCGGATCGCATAGCCCCCATCGAACAAACTTCCACCCCGCTTCGTAGGTCTCCCGGCAACTCTGGACGAGCGATTCAATATTATTTGGGTCACCGTTGTGGGGATAACAGACCACTTTATCGCGTGTCCTCCCTCCCAACAATTCATATACCGGCACTCCCAACGCCTTGCCTTTAATATCCCATAGCGCGATATCCACCGCACTCACCGCCGCAGACTGAATCACGCCGCCGGGGAAGAAACCGCCACGAAACATCCGCTGCCACAGATACTCAATACGAAACGGATCTTCACCAAGTAGGGTGGCCTCAGACGAATGGATGACTTCCGCCATCGCTCGTCCCCGTCGTCTCAAGCCTCCTTCACCAATGCCATAGAGACCTTCGTCCGTCTCGACCTTCACGAAAAAATTCCCAGTTGATGCAATCAACGGTTTGACCGCCGTAATCTTCATGTATGACCTCCGGTTGAGTGATGTCGGCGAACCGATATCATTTAAGCGTTCATCAGTTCATTTGCGGGAGGGGGCGAGTGTATGAGGAAGTGAGGAGGTGAGAAGATTTATTCCCCCCTTACCCGCTTCCACACTTCTGCAATGCACCAATGAACCAAATTAGTAGCGTATCAATAGTTGCAAACTAGCATTATGAGTATTACACATCCTCTGTTGGTGAAAGCACATTATCCTGACAATAGACGGGACGGAAAAGTGTGGTACGCTTGAACGGCATTTCGACGAGGTGTTTCGGATGAGGTTCCCACTTATGCCATTTGTTGCCGACAACATTGTAACAGTTAAAGATAGCGACTCGGTCCACCGTATTGTCCTCCCACCGTGCGCCGGTGTGGGTGATTGCCTCCGTGAAAAACAGCACCGACCCCGCTGGGCAGGAATAGTCCTCCCAGAGTGGACAATCCCGATCCTGCGTCGATTTCGGTGGCGGGAACGCCCCTTTGTGGCTTCCCGTCAAGAATAGGGTGCCACCACTACGTTTCTTAACAGGATTCAGTTCCCAGACAACTCGCGTCAATCCGCTGTGTGCCTTGTCGTGGTGCATGTGATAGGTATGTGAGTTGCCCGGAAAATTCAACATACCCCGTCCGCCGTGAGGACTGAAGTTGTCATGTCCTTTGGGCCGAATTGTCAGGAACGTGCCCTCCATGCGAAAGCCGTAGCAGTCCTCGCCCGAGTAACCTGTCGCGACAAATTCGTTCATGAAGCCAAGGATAAGCGGGTGGTCGGTTAATTTTTCAAGAGGTCCACCGATGGATGAGCGGTGATGCTCAGGAATGGATTCTGGAGACTTTTTTAGACGGTAGCAAAAATCTCGCATCTCAGCGACTTCGTCGTCGGTCAATACGCCGGGGATGGCTATCCAACCCCGTGTGTCAAAGATGAATTTCTGGTCTTCGGTGAATTCTATCGCCGGTTTGTCGTCAGCGTTCGTCGTGGGTATAGACATACACATTACCTCCTAATTGATGGTTTACCGTCCGCTCATTATAGCCAAACTCTTATTTTTCGACAAGAAGTTTTTGTATGGATGTCCACCTGAACTTGTGATAAGATGGTTTTGAATACATTAACCCAAGTTGTTACCCAAAGTCTCGGCGGAGTAACGGGTGAATAGGTTTCCTACAAGGAATAGTGTCCACATGAAAACATTACTAATTTTACGTCATGCAAAGTCGAGTTGGAAAGATGCATCGTTAGCGGACCATGATCGTCCGCTCAACAAGCGCGGTAAACGGGATGCGCCGCGAATGGGAAAGTTATTGCAAGAGCAAGACTTGGTCCCCGACAGGATAATCAGTTCAACCGCCAAGCGGGCGCGAAACACCGCCAAGGCAGTCGCCAAAGCGTGTCATTGTGAGGATAAGGTTGAATTGACATCAGAGTTTTATCATGCGGGACCGGGATCATACCTCGCAGTTTTGCAAAACGTGCCGGCCGAGGATCAGCGGGTGATGGTAGTTGGACACAACCCTGGGATGGAAGCACTAGTCACCCACCTGACAGGCAGAATAAAAACGATGTCGACAGCGGCGCTTGCTCATGTTGTTCTCCCCCTTGAAAAATGGGATGAATTGGATTACGAGGTACAAGGGGAGTTGTTGCACTTGTGGCGTCCAAAAGCGCTCACATCAGAATAACAGATTCACCCATAGGCTTGGAACCTGCGGAGGTTGCGTCTTAACAATTATCTGGATAGATACTTAATTTCCATCAATCATAAATTAAACGGAGGAGTTTGTATATGGCAAAATTTGACCCGATGAAGGGAGTTTTTGGTCTGCTTCCCACACCTTATACGGAAGACCTAGACATTCATACCAGTGATCTACAGGCTGCCGCCAATTTCTGCTGTGAGTCGGGACAACATGGGATTGTTTGGCCCGTCATGGTCGGGGAGTTCTATTTCCTCGGCGAGGCGGAACGTATCCGCAACTTGGATGCCGTCCTCGAAGCAGTCAATGGTAGGTTACCGGTAGTTTTCGGGTGTTCTGGCATCTCCGTGCCACAGACGCTGCTCTATGCAAGAGCCGCACAGCATGCGGGGGTGGATTCGATAATCGCCATGGCGCCGGCACGGACTAATGCAGCGACCGCGATAGATATGTTCAAGCGACTTGGGGAGGTCTTTGATGGACCGATTATGGTGCAGAATGCCGATAGTTACGCACCGTTGACCGGGGAGCAGATTGTTCAACTCGCAGAGGATGTCCCGCAGATTGAATATGTCAAAGAGGAGAGGCAGCCAGGACCGCAGCACATTGGCGAAGTCAAACAGTTGGCTGGGGATCAGATCAAGACCATCTTCGGAGGTGCTGCCGGTAAGGTGCTGCCGGCGGAGATAACACGCGGTGCCGACGGTTGTATGCCCGCTTGCGAATTTGCCGATCTGCTCGCAAAAATTATGGAGCTTTGGTGGGCAGGCGATGAGACCGGCGCGCGGGAGTTACATACCCGTCTGCTTCCGTTGATTAACTTGGAAAACCATCAGTTTGTCCGTTATATTCTCAAACGCCGCGGCGTCTTGACCTCTATGGTGGAGCGCGCCCCTGCGCCCCATGAGTTAGATGCGGAGGATAAGCGGGAAATTTCTATACTACTGAAGGCAGTCGAAAACGATATTGAATCTTACCCTTTCGGAACGGAATAACGATTTTCTAGATGAACTGTCTCACCGCTTTGAGGGGGCACCACTATAATGCACATCATCACACGCGACCGCATTGTTTACAGTTTCAGCCGCGATCATCGTCCTGTGCAGGAGGTCAATTCAGGGGATAGGATCCGTTTCGAGACCTATGATGCACGTACCGGCACGATTCTGAGTGAGACCGATCTCCTCGACCAATCCCACCCAATCGGTCTAAATCCTGCAACAGGACCTCTCTTTGTGCGTGGCGCCGAACCGGGGGATACCCTGTGCGTTGAAATCCAAGATATCCAACTTGCTTCACAAGGCTTTATCGGTATCAAAGCCGGCACGGGGAACTTGGGGCATCTCGCAGAACAGTATGTGACCAAAATAATCCGTATCGAAGAAGATACCGCTCACTTTGATGATCGGATCCGTTTTCCGGTTCGTCCGATGGTTGGCGTCATCGGCACTGCCCCTGCCGAAGAAGCTGTGCCGACGCTCTATCCCGGCTCCCATGGCGGCAACATGGATCATCAAGATGTGAAAATTGGATCGCGTGTTTACCTGCCCGTATTTGTGGAAGGAGCGTTGTTTGGGCTTGGGGACGTTCACGCTGCCATGGGTGATGGGGAGATCTCTATGCTTGGGATAGAAATCTGTGCGGAAGTTACCGTGGGGATAGAATTGATTAAGGGGGAGTCGATCGCTCGTCCGTGGATCGAAACGGTGGACGCATGGATAACCACAGGAGATGCCCCAAAGTTAGTCGATGCGATCACAATCGCCTGTGAGGAGATGGCGAGTCTCCTCCAGTGCAAACTTGACGTTTCATTCGAGGAAGCGTATCTGCTCATGAGTGCCACCGGCGATGTGCGAATTGGTCAAGTTTGCAATCCGAATAACTTCCCCGCAACAATCCGAGTGGTTTTTCCCAAAATAAACCCGACGATGCCTTCCGCCCTATCTTGAAACTTCTGTCCCACATTCCTATTACAGTATTTTAACCCATAAACCTCTGTGCATCGTAGGGAACAACGATCGTTGTTCCCTACAACTCGTCTGGTACAGCTGCATCGCTGGGGCTTTAGGTGGTAACTTGGGTTAGTCTATATCTACACCCAGCGATTCGGCAAGCGCCTCCAGTCTTTCCCAGAGTGCATCAGCGATGGGAATGCCATCGCGTCCGCGAGTTGCTTCCGCTCGCGCCTCAAGATCGCCGGGGAGAAGTACCTCGTCGAAACCGGGTGCCGGCGGCACGGATCTGATCTGATCCCCTAGATCCTTGATTCGCGTTGAGTAATCCGTTAAGGATTGAAACAGATCCGCTTTCATGACTATCATGGTAACGCCGGAGTGACGGAAGATGGTGCCCCCCCGCTTCTTTTCGTTAGAAAAGGCATCCGCCCCAGACAAGATTCGTCCAAAGAACTCCACCGCTAGCATCAAAGCGTAGCCTTTGTGCTCACCAAAGGGGAGCAATGAACCGCCCTCCAGATAATCCATCGGATCCGTGGAAGGATTTCCATCTTTGTCAACAATGCTGCCTAGCGGCAGTTGTGCGTTTCTGTCTCTCGCTGTGAGGACTTTACTCCCAGCAACGACTGTTGTGGCATAATCGATAATCATCGGCGGCCCATCACCGACGGGAAAACCTATGCCGATTGGGTTGGTGCTCAGCACCGGTTGCCGCCCACCGAAGGGGACCGCGACCGGCTTTTCTGCACCGAACCCGCCAGCCCAGATTATTGATAGCATTCCGTTGGCGGCTGCGAGTTCGGCGTATTCGCCCAGACGCCCGATATGGTTTATCTGAACGGCACTTACGACCGCCACGTTGTGGCTTTCAGCCTTCTTTATAGCGACCTCCATCGCATACTTTGCAGTCACATGCCCAAAGGTCCAGTTGCCCGCTATGAGCGCGCTCGTGGCATCTTCTTGCCGGATTTGGGGCCAAGCAGTGGGTACAATTTCACCGTCTCGAATCTTCTCGACATAGCTCGGCAGATGTAGGATGCCATGCGTATCAACGCCACGCAAGGTCGATAAAACCAACGCTTCCGCAACACGGTTGGCGTTACGCTCATCGGTTCCCACAGCCAGCAATACCTCACGGATGAGTTTGTCAAGTTGAGCAGTTGTCTTTATAACCATTATTATGTCCTCCTCAGAATCGTGTCAATTATCAACAAAATCAGATTCGGGCTACAACGTTAGATTTAGATTAGCACCCGTACATAATTTTCGCAATTTTCGTGTGGACTGTCCACGTCAGTTCGTGTCGATATGCATCATAACTATAGCATGTATCCTGAACGCAATCAATCAGATTCAGAGATGTTTTCTCAAGGGAAAAAGGTATGCAAAACCGCTTGACGTAGGGATTCATGCTGTGCTAGGATACACAGCGCACTAATTGGAGTTAGACTTTGTTCATTTAAGGTCAGTAAATCATCAGGTGACAAGGAGGAATTCAGCTTGGCTAAAAAATTTAGAGTTGGTATTATTGCAAGTGGCCGTATTGCACGTTCACACGGTCAAGGTTGGACTGAATGTAATCGCACTGAAATCGTTGCAATCGCCGATTCTCATCCCGAAGCACTAGCAAGTTATGCAGAGGATTTTAACGTCAAAAGTCAGTATCTTGACTACCGGGAGATGATGGAGAAGGAGGATCTGGACATCGTCAGTGTCTGCTCATGGAACCCACAACACGCTGAAATGACGATTGCAGCAGCGGTTCACAGACCCCAAGCGATACTCTGCGAGAAACCGATGGCTTGCTCGTTAGGGGAAGCCGAAGCGATGATGATTGCCTGTGAACGCAATGATGTTAAATTTGCGATCGGCCATCAACGTCGTTTCTATTCTTCGTGGCAGGAAGCGAGGCGGCTCCTTGCGGACGGCGCCATCGGCGAACCGCGCCGGCTCTGGTCCTCGGTGCGAGCAGGGATGTTGAACACAGGGACCCACTGTATCGATTTCCAACTCTTTGTGCTAGGAAACCCACAGGTGGAGTGGGTCATGGGTTCTGTGGAACGCAAAACCGACCACTATCTATTCGGGCATCGGGTCGAAGACCGCTGCTGTGGGCTGATTGGGTATCCCAACGATGTGGAAGGTGTCATTGAGAATGAGGTCCCCATCAGTGGTGGACTCTATCAAGTCGGCGCTACGATATATGGCAGCGATGGCATGATGGATGTCAACGATAACAGCTTGAAATATATGACTCCTGATAAGGCAGGTTGGCAGGTGTTTGAGCCGACCGAAACAAATCGGACTGGTTACGGCAGTGCCTTCACAAGTCAGGCGTATGCGATCTGCGACTGGATCGACGGCAAGATTGAGGATTATCCCGGACAAGCAAAGTATGGAAAGGCTGCGCTGGAGCTTATGATGGCGGTCTACGAATCAGCGCGTATGCACGAGCGGGTTCGCTTGCCGCTAGAGACGCGCGCCAATCCGCTGGATGTGGCGGTGGAAACTGGTGCTATTCCGGTTGAACGCCCCGGTCAATGGGATGAACGCTCTTTCTTGGTGCGCGGCGAATCAATGAGCTGGATCAAATAGATTGTAAGGTGCCGTATGAGTGATCTCGGAGTGCAAATCATTACGCTCTCATCCGACGATGGAGGGGCTATCAAGCAGGTCGCAGTGCTGCTGATTGAGGGGTTCAAAGCACACGCACCAAACGCTTGGTCCAACATGGCAGCCGCTTTGGAGGAGGTGCGAGAATCCTTTGGAGCAGATCGGATAAGCCGTATCGCCCTTGACCAGAGCGGCGAGGTCGTAGGCTGGATTGGTGGCTTGAGTCACTATGATGGGAACGTCTGGGAAATCCATCCATTGGTCGTTCAACCGAGCCGACAAGGGGGTGGGATTGGACGGCAGCTTGTGCGCGATTTTGAAGCCATCGTCCGCGAACGAGGCGGTTTGACAATTTGGGTTGGGACTGACGATGAGACCAGTATGACAACCCTTGCGGGGGTTGACCTTTACCCGAATGTCCTTGGACACTTGGCGCGAATCAACGAGTTTTATCAGAAACTCGGTTTTGTCATTGCAGGTGCAATGCCCGATGCCAACGGACGTGGAAAGCCGGACATCTTTCTCGCAAAGCGAGTTGCCCCTGATTGCTAGGACGCGCATTGAGTAAATCCTAAATATTTGAAAACGCATCCGTAAGGAGAACATTCCAATGCAACAACTCATCCTCGTCGGCGATTCGATTCGCATGGGCTATCAAGCCGACGTTATTCGTGAACTCACCGGACTTGCCGACGTTTGGGGTCCGACGCAGAACGGCGGAAATAGCACGAATATCCTTCAACATCTCGACGAGTGGATTATCTC
>JAGWBT010000124.1:0-409 GCA_021295755.1 Candidatus Poribacteria bacterium | reverse complement strand
GACACCGGCGAGCCAGCCATTCCGATTAATCAATACGAATCAAATCTCCGTGCCTTTCTCGGACGTATTTTGGCGGAGACCAATTGCACTGTCATCTGGGCAGCGACTACGCCTGTCAACGAGATCTGGCATCATGAGCGGAAGGGGTTCGATCGGCTGGAAGCCGATGTCGCCGCGTATAACGCCGTCGCTCTCAAGGTCGCAGACGACTTGGATATCCCGGTCAATGACCTGTTTGGCGTTATCACGGACGCGGGGCGGGACAGCTATCTGACCCCGGATGGTGTCCATTTCACCCCCGAAGGCTGTGCGTTACTCGGCAAAGCGGTTGCCGAATTTATCAAGCCGTACCTCACAACGGCGTAGGGGCATTTAGTCAGTTACCCCACCCTGAAGGGATGGGGCTTGT
>JAGWBT010000123.1:18281-19117 GCA_021295755.1 Candidatus Poribacteria bacterium | reverse complement strand
ACTTTCCCGAATCCCCGCACGAAATTATTGATCCCGCAGTGCGCTGACTTCCAGCGTCATAGGTTGGGTTGAACGATTGAAAGTACGCGGTTATTAACCATAGTAGTGTTTCTGCCTTTCAACACAATGTTTCTACAGATAGTGAAAGTGAAACCCAACATTCATCACTTGCCATTAATAGATACAGGAAGCAATTTGCACTGGCACCCCCTAACGACAACCGTTAGAACACCGTAAAATGAGCTAAAGCAACGCTAGGCTAATACGGGCTAATGCCCCGCGGGAACTAAAAAAGAGGCACCAACATCTAAGATCTCAGGCAGCGAGCGCATTCAACGCCACGTATGCCAGTCTAGAATCAACAATTTTCTCCTTTAGCCCAAAAAACGAATTTCATCTGTTCCGAAAGCATTGCTCACTCTGATTCAGATGATAATCCGCACAATCCGTTTCATCTGTTTTAATCCGTTATTCAGACAATATTGTGCAAAAAAACGCAAGTTGCTAGAGCGTATTGACATTATCTCGGGAAATTTGGTCATAAATTAATACCGATTTGGCAGGTCAGTTTCCCCTTACACACAATCGCGCTAGCGTACCATCAATTTATAAAACTGCTGAAACATAGCAACCATCGGGGTTCCGGGCACACCCGACAATTTATGAATACCCTTATAGGTAATTGAAATTATTTTTTTTACCTGTCAGTGCCCTGCCAAACCTGTGAATCGTATAGCCCAAAAACTTGAGTGGACGCAAAGTATTAGAAAACTTTGTGTCATTCGTCACTGTTTTTACGGAGCGTCTAAAATGCCAATCTTAGACCACTTAAACCC
>JAGWBT010000123.1:9935-18058 GCA_021295755.1 Candidatus Poribacteria bacterium | reverse complement strand
GAGCGAGGCAGACATATCACCGTGGGCGCAATTGAGATTTTAAGCCGTGCCAACAAAGACCGACCAAGTGAGAGAGACAGCTTTGTTGCTAAATGCGAAAACCTAATAGCCAGAAACGTCTCATTGATCATTGTTGATGTCCTTGAACTGCCTTTTTTCAACCTCCACAATCAATTGCTTCGGGCGGTCAAAGCAACAGCGGGATACATAGAGGAAGATCCAGAAAATCCACTTTATTGTGCCGCTTACCGAAAGCAGCCTCACGGGGAATCCAATTTGGGGATAGTGGATATCTGGCATAGCCCCTTAAAAATTGGAGATATATTGCCTGAGCTACCGTTGTATATCACTTCTGAAGTTGCAGTGCCTGTAAATTTTGAGGAATCCTATATGAAGGTTTGTAAAGTCTTCAGAATATTATCCCCCCAATAAAAATAAAGCAGAGGAAACACTATGGCTCAATCGAGCTCAAAACTGATTTTGGCAGGGAAGTTAGCAGACGGTCTTGGCGGCGAAGCCAAAGCCGATCAAGCAATTCTAGTGACGGGAGATCGTATCACCGCCGTGGGACCGCGGCGGCAGATTCGGCGGCAGGCACCGCCGGATACCGAGCAGATCGACCTTAGTAACGCTTGTGTGACGCCGGGGCTGATTGATGGGCATACCCATCTGAGTTTGGCGGGTGATGGACGTAACTATATTGAGATGTTCACCGAGACCGATGAGATGATGGTGCTCACCGGGGCGATGAATCTACGCCGTCATCTGGCTGCTGGCATTACCACGATCCGAGAACACGGTGCCCGGAACCGAGTGGGGTTTACGATTAAAGAGGGGCTTAGGCGCGGGTATATTCCGGGACCGCGTATGCTTGTGAGCGGACGACCTATCACCTGTACCGGCGGGCATTTTCACATGTGCAATGAGGTTGCCGACGGCGAGGCGGAGATGCGTCGTTCAGTCCGCCGCTTGGTGCATGAGGGTGCGGATTATATCAAAATTATGGCGTCTGGCGGTGGCACGGCAGGCACGATTCCCGGTCGCGCGAGCTATACCGTTGCGGAACTCCACGCCACTGTCCACGAGGCGCACCACTTTCACCGTCTGACAGCGGCGCACTGTCGCGCGAAGGAGTCGATGGTGCGGGCGGTTGAAGCGGGGGTGGATCTGATGGAACACGCGGAGTTTCTCGACCCGGATGACCAACTGCGTTTCGATCCGAAGGTCGCTGAGATGATGGCGGAATCCGGTATCTGGATCAGTCCGACGCTTCAGGCGTGGACGGGCTATCCGCAAATTGCTAGACTCACGGCACAACGAGAGGCGGGGACGATCTCCCCTGAAGGTGAAGCGGAACTGGACCGACTTGAGGAGCGGGCAGAGGTGCGCTTGGATGTGATGCGGCGAATGTTGGACTACGGTATGCGGGATAGAATCGTGCCGGGGACGGACTCCGGCGTCGGAGATCTCGCTTTTGGGCATCTGGATTACGATTTACAGTTACTGGTTCGTGTTGGGTTTACGCCCGCTGAGGCACTTGTCTCTGCTACCAGCATCTCCGCTGAGGCGATCGGGATGGGTGGCGAGATTGGCGTTATTGCGCCGGGCAGGGTTGCCGATCTTGCTGCCTTCGATGGTGATCCAACGGTCGATGTTTCCGCTTTCAGTCGTGTTGTGGCAGTATTTCAGAGTGGCCAAAAGGTTCATTAGTGCATTAGTTCATTATAACTAATGGTGCTAGTTTGCAGCTGTTGATAACATGATGCGTGAAACGTCAAAACCATTGGTTCATCGGTTCATCTAGCCCCAGCGGGGCGACATGTGTATCCGAAGGGGGGAACGTAAGAAGAATGAATGAACCAACCGACTAATGAACCAATGAACTCCCTGACCTACGGATTATGGGGAAAGTTGAGATGGTTGTTTATGCGATTGGAGAAATGGCGAATATCTTGCAATCTAATTCTACTATATCAAATTGGACTTTGATTCTGGCTGCATAAAAAGATAGGAGAAATTGGAGATGGCAGGTCAACCCATAGTCACAATTGAACAATGGTTCACTGAAGGCTGGAGACTATACAAACGACATCCAGCCACCTTTTTCTTTGCAAGTTTGCTTGGGGCGTTAGTTTGTATTCCACCGGCTTTCCTGTTTTTCGCCGCCCCGCTGTATGCGGGCTTGTATTATATGGCGTTGAAATCAATGCGCGGAGAGAAGCCACGGATTCGCGATATTTTCACGGGATTTCACCGATATTGGGGTGCCTTATTCCTATGGTGGTTATTCCTAATCGCATTTATCGTCCTCTGTACAACGGCGATTGGGATCTTGGTAACGCCACTGCTCTGGGCGATTTCGATGTTGGCATTTCCATTGTTAATTGATGAGAGGAAGGGGGTTGGCTCTTCCTTTGGTACTGCGTTCAAAGCTGTGTTTACATGGAAGAACTGCGCGCGATTCTGGCTATATGGATTGGTTGTGCCCCTTGTTTCATTTCTCGGTGTTTTAGGGTTTGGCTTTGGGCTGTTTATCACCGTTCCGCTTGCCGTCTGTGTTCAGGTGATCGCCTATCGAGACATCTTCAAGCCGGAGGAAGCGTTCCAACAGGAGGTACTTGAGCCGTGGCAGGACTATCCCTTCAAACTCAAAGCGAAATATATTGGTCCTGTCTCACGAATTCGTGACAGCCGCAACCAAATTTTTGAGCAAATTCATTCTGCCGACGATAGTGTTAAATCGTTGCTGGAGGGTTCGATCGAGCATATCGATAATGTTTTTGCGAAAGCTGCTGATCTGAGTCACCGCTTGCAACAGATTGATGATTACTTAGAAACGACGACTATGCAAGTGCTGCACATTGAAAAGACAGAAATTACGAGAAAGTTAGCAGAATCGCCGAACGCTGCGGTGTATGCTCAATATGAGGAGGCATTACAGACGCTTGAAGAACGCATTGAAAATCATGGACAGCTTGAGGAATTAAGGGAACAGATTGACGCCCGGTTAATGACAATTCGTGTGTCGCTTGACAACACCCATGCCAAAATCGTCCGGATCCGGACGACGGAAATAAGTAATGCCCGTCTTGAGAGTGATGATGTTTCCAGAGCTTTGCGAGACTTGCAGATTGAAATGGATGCTTTGCTAAAGAGTCTAGATGAAATGTCGGAAGCATCATAACAAGATGGGTGCTAGTATAGGCATACTCCGTATGCCGTAACCTGCACATATCATAGATCGGGCACCAATGAACTATGGTAGATTTTAGAATTAATTAGACATTGCCAATCGGCGAGGTTAGGAAACATCGACTACCGGGGATAAAAAAATCCGGGCTATGACCCCGGTAGGTGCGGTTTTTAACCGCACCTACCGGCGCAGTTGGAAACAGCGCCTACCAAATACTTAGGATTCACTATAATGAATCAATTTCATGTTTCACGCTGTTTGCGTTTCGTGTGTTCACTTGACATGAACCGAAAAGTTTTTCTATTCCCTCTTTTTGCTATAGCGTTTTTTTCTTGGATAACTACTGCGGCTGAATCCGCGTCGCCTCCAAGATTTGGTGGGACACTGCTGGGGGCAATTTTTCAACCAGTAACAACGCTTGATACGGTCAACTATCTCAATTTTGCGGAGTTACATGTTGCATCAAATCTGTACGAAGGTTTGGTGAAACGGGACCGCTTCGGACGGATTAGCCCCGCAATTGCTCAGGGTTGGATCCATTCCGAGGATCACCGGATCTGGACATTTGTAATCGCGCAAGGGATGACGTTTCATAACGGCAAGCGGGTGACGGCGACCGATGTAAAATTGGCTTGGGAGCGGTTTGTGCGACAGGGGGTGTGGCTGGTTTCTCCGCACCCCCTACTTCAGATTCGGGGAGCCGAAGTTCATCGAAGCGGGACGGCGACACAGATTGAAGGGATTCGTGTCCTTGACGATTCCCGCCTCCAGGTTACGCTGCGGGCCGGCGATCCAAACTTTTCGGAAAAACTGACTTCGCCCACAGCGTGGGTGACCACGCCTGGGGATACGCAGCCGATTGGTACGGGGCAGTTTCGGTTGGAATCGTTCGGTAGGACAGAGGTGCGATTGACGGCGAACTCGGATTACCTTTGGGGTAAGCCCTATTTGGAGGAGCTGACTTTCCGCTATTATGCAAATTTAGATGAGGCTCTGTTTGAGTTTGAGTCAGGAGTGCTAGATGCCTTGCCGCTTCCTATTACAGAGGTGGAAAGGCGCCAGCGTAAGGGGCTTGAGGACATTTTAATCCGAACAGATTCGGCAACGCTTGTATATCTGCGCCTTCCGGATAAGATCGAAATCTCCAACCCATCACTAACTTCGCCTGTTCCGACCTGGTACAACGTGCTCAGATATGCGGTTGACCCGGACGCGCTCTTGCGTTTACAATACGGTGAAAGTCCGTCCAAAATGGTATTTGTGCCTTTTGCGTTTCCCTACGATCGTATAAAGGCGCGCAGACGAATGAAACATGTTGGCTGGAGGACTCCGATCGATCTAGTTTATGCACAGCTGCCCGACAACACGGGCAATGCGATTGCGACGTGGTTGAAACGTGACTCTCTTTCCCAGATCGGGTTGCAGGTAGAGATTAAAGCGGCGGACATGGATACTTTGCAGAGAGCGTCCAAGGCGGATTCGCCGTCCCTTGCTTTGCTATCTATGCCGATTGCACCGGATAGCGATGTTTCAGCTTTAGAACTCGGTCAATCTAATTACTTTATTCCGCTTTATCTTCTGCCATCTAGTTTTTTGTGTCAGCCCAAGGTCCGTGGGATGGAGATTGGATCGGGTGGGATCCTCGTATTTGGAGGGACTTGGTTGGCGGAGTGAAACGTGATTCCAAATTTTTGATGGAGGCTGAACTTTATGGGTGGGTTAAATTCTGAACAGATTGCGTTTTATAAACATGAGGGCTACCTCTTAGTGGAGGATGTAATCCCTGTCGAGGATCTACAACTGTTGATTTCGGAGTTAAACGAGACAGTGGATCAGAACGCTCGAGAAGCACAAGCAGAGGGACAGTTGTCTGAGCTATTTGAAGATGAGCCTTTCGAGCGGCGGTTAGCTCGGATGGTAGAGTCCGTCGCTGATCCGTCTGATACCTCATTTAGTGATACTTTCTTCGAGGGATTGCACGGTAAATTGAAGACAGAGGGTATGTTTGCCGTGCAGACGCACCCGGCTATCTTGGATATTGTTGAATCGTTGATTGGACCAGAAATTTTGGCGCATCCGCAATTCAATATCCGTCCGAAACTCCCCAATCAGGATACCTCCGTGGTTCCTTGGCACCAAGACTTGGGTTACTTACAACCGGACGCGTCCGAGACTTTCATGGTCAACTTCTGGATTCCGCTTGTGGATGCAACGGTGGAGAACGGTTGTATGGAAGTGATTGCGGGTAGCCACAAAGCGCCACTGATTAACCATGTTACAGGGCTTGGACCGGGGCGTAACTTTAAGGGAATTGTTGATGGGGCGTTGCCCGATGGCGAGCAGGTCCAGTGTCCGGTGCCGTTGGGCGGTGTGTTGCTCATCCAGCACAAAACCATTCACCGTTCGGTCCCGAACCACTCCGATCACATCCGTTGGAGCATGGATATACGCTATAGCGACCCTCGTATGCCTACCGGTCGCGATGGGGTGCCGGGATTTATCGCGAGAAGCGAAGCAGAGCCAGCGTCTGTGGCGAATACGCTGGCGGATTGGTTGAGACTGTTCGAGTCAGTGTAACCTGCTAGCAATGCGCATTTAAGAATCGGACAGCAGCTACGAGCCCACACTAAACGAGAGGTTGTGACCGTGAACGAGCAAGAACAATACCCGACCATGGGAGACCGAGAAAAATACCTATTCGACCTCCAAGGTTTTCTCTTGGTCAGAGGTTTTCTTTCGACCGTTGAGGTAGACACCCTGAACGAGTCCCTCGACGCCAACCTGGACAAACGTGGAGAATACGGGGAGCCGAATGTCATCAGTGGACAATGGCAGGGAAGGCCCCTCGAGGGGCGGTTCAGTCCATTTCGGCATTACAGCGGCATGTTGACGTGGCAGCCTCCTTGGTGTCAACCCTTCCGCGATCTGTTAGCTCACCCCAAGCTCATCCCCTATCTCAATACCTTGATGGGCCGCGGCTGGAAGCTAGACCACGGCGTCGATGTTCTGACCTCCACAGCCGGCTGCGAGGGACTAAAACTGCACGGTTCGGGCAATCTCACTTTCAACGGCTCCCGCTTCTACGCCTACCAAAACGGGACAATGCGTTCCGGGCTAGTCGTTTGTCAATATTACTTGACTGATGTGAATCCGGGCGATGGTGGCCTATGCGTGATACCCGGCAGCCACAAAGCAAATTTCTCCTGTCCCGAAGACATTCTGACGTTAGAAGCCAACGAGGAAGTCGTCTATCACATTCCCCTCTCCGCGGGCGATCTGGTAATTTTCAACGAGGCAACCACACACGGAACTGCCCCTTGGAGAGGAAAAGGGGAGAGACGCACGGTACTCTATCGCTACACTCCTAAGTATCTCCACTATGCCGGTGGGATTTACCAGACGTGCCTACCGGGATGGGTCTCCGAACTGACCGAAGCCCAGCAGGCGGTGCTGGAACCACCCTATGTCTACAATCGACCACTGATCGAGGCGGATGGTAACACTTTAGTACAGCCCCGACGAGAAGGGGAGTAATAGGGTATGCCAACGCGCACCTTCCAGCTCGATTCTCAGAAATTTTAGAATATGATCAGAAAAGTAAGCATGGCGTTTTGCCTCATCGTAACTGTTCTCTTTATTTGGGTTTGGCACCATCAAAGCCAATTTAATGACCATTCGCGCAAGGGTTTTTTTCATCTGAGGAATGGTGAGTTAGATCAAGCGGTTGAGGCATACACCAAAGCCATCAGGAACAAAGGGCGGACAATCTTTTTCGCTCAAGCGCCCTCGGCGTATAATAACCTCGGTCAAGCCTATCTGCGTAAAGAGGAATACGCTCCGGCAATCGCCGCCTTCCAAAAAACGCTTGAGATGAGTCCAGATGCAGTGGGAGCTTATATCAATCTAGCGACCGCTTACCTAAAACAGAACCTACCAGATTCGGCGATCGAATCTTGTGAGACAGCAATTCAGATCTCTCCGGAGGTCGCGCACCTCCATTACAACTTGGCTTGCGCCTATGCGTTAAAGGGAGAAGACCAGAAATCAATTGATTCCCTTCAGAGGGCGGTTGAGCTTGACGGGCGGATGCGGGTGCTGGCAAGGGAGGAAGATGTATTTAATCGTCTTCGGTCACATCCTGTATTTTCTGCTGAGTAAATGGGTAATTCCTGCCGTTGTAAATTTCTGCTTGACAATTTGAAAGTGGGCATGTATAATTCACCGTTGCGTTTGCTGGCGTAGCTCAGTTGGTAGAGCGAGTGATTTGTAATCACTTAGTCGGGGGTTCAAGTCCTCTCGCCAGCTTTCATTCAAGTGGGCGGATACCCAAGTGGTCAACGGGAGCAGACTGTAAATCTGTTGGCTAAGCCTGCGGAGGTTCAAATCCTTCTCCGCCCATCATACCAAAGCGTCGGAGACGTGTCCCCGTGGCGTCCCAAGCAAAACGCGGGAGTAGCTCAGTTGGTAGAGCATTGGCCTTCCAAGCCAATTGTCGCGGGTTCAAGTCCCGTCTCCCGCTTTTCGGTTTTGCTTCCGATCGTGTGCCGACGTAGCTCAGTAGGTAGAGCGCGTCCTTGGTAAGGACGAGGTCACCGGTTCAATCCCGGTCGTCGGCTCCATCCTGTTTTTTGACGGTTAACTAGCAACATGCCCAATGTTTTAGCTTTGGGCTCGACACAGTAATGTTGTGTGCTTCTTTCTACAAAATATGGTATACTAGAGACTATTGAGCAGAACACCAAAACGCTATTATGATAGCGTTCCTGCTTACGTCGTGGTGGGACGCACCGAGACGTTAAACGCGTGTGGAGATGCCGTAAGACCCCAGCAGTCGGGGCAAGAATCGGTGAAGCGAGAAGATAGCACAGAGCAATTGATACTGGTCAGTCTATCATAAGGATCCCAAGCATTTAGGCTTGGGAGTAGTCAA
>JAGWBT010000123.1:576-9766 GCA_021295755.1 Candidatus Poribacteria bacterium | reverse complement strand
TAGGCCAGTAGCTCGAACGGCTAGAGCGTCGGTCTCCAAAACCGAATGTTGGGGGTTCGAATCCCTCCTGGCCTGTCCTTTTTACTTTTGAAAACCTATGATAACACGTATAAAAACATTTATTCGAGATATTCGGGCTGAATGGGATAAAGTCTCCAAGCCGGACCGGAAGGAAGTACAAGGCAATACACTTGTAGTAATTGTGGCTTGTGCAATTCTGGGGGTTTTCCTCTGGATAGTTGATGGCAATACGGAATATCCTAACTGGGGTTCTGCATACGGCATAGTTTTACTGGTTGCAATTGTTGTCTGCGTAACCGTGGTTGCAAGACGCTATTCACCAAGATGGCCGATCGCGTTTTTAGTCTCGTTGATTCCGTTGATAGCTATGGCTGTTGCCTATTTTGCCCTTGACTACTCTATCGAAGGGTTCGGATTTGCGTTGTTGCGCAGCCTATTTATTAAGACAGGTTAATCCGCAGATAAGTCTAACTGATTTCAAACGTAGGTGTGCTATGGACGGTTTTTGGTATATTCTTCATATCTATTCTGGGCATGAAAAGAAGGTAAAACTAAATCTTGAGCAGCGGGCGCGAGCCTTGAAGTTAGATGAGGAAGTTCGCCAAGTAATTGTTCCTACTAAAGAGGTTGTAGAAATCAAAAACGGGAAGAAACGGACGTTTGAGCGTCCATCTTACCCCGGCTACCTCCTCGTCCAGACAGCAAACGAACTTCGCGCGGATGCGCCGAACGAGTCGAGTCAGCAGAGTTGGCACCTCATTCAGGATACGCCGAGTGTCATGGATATTCTTTCCTCACTCACTGAGGAAGAGGTTCAACACATTCTGGATCTGTCAACGGATGAAGAGAAAAAGCCGGCAGCTCCGATGTTAGAGCATGCGGTTGGTGATAAGGTCCGTGTGATTGATGGTCCGTTTAAGGAATTTCCGGCGGAGATTAATGGGATTGACCAGGATAGACAACGTCTACATTTGACGATTTCTATCTTAGGCAGGTCTACACCGATAGAGTTGGATCATTTCCAGGTAGAAAAGATATAGGATTAAGGAGATATAGATGGCTAAAAAGGTTGCCGGGGAGGTTAAACTTCAACTGATATCTGGGCAGGCAACGCCGAACCCACCAGTGGGTCCAAGCCTCGCCCCTTATATGATTAATATCCCGGAATTTATCAAATCCTTTAACGGTCGGACGCAGGATCAACAGGGATTGGTGGTTACGACTGTTGTCACCTGTTACGCAGATCGATCGTTCACTTTTGAGGTCAAATCGCCACCGACAGCTGTGTTATTGAAGGACGCAGCAAAGTTAGCAAAAGGATCCGGCGAACCTAACCGAAATAAGGTTGCTTCCGTAACGTCGACACAGGTTGAGGAGATAGCTCAAACGAAGTTGCCAGATCTGAATACAACTAGCTTAGAGTCTGCGGTGCGAATGGTCGCGGGTACTGCGCGCAGCATGGGAATTACAGTTGATCAATAATTGTTGGGGAGGTAACGAATGGGCAGAAGAGGAAAAAGGTACCGCGAAGGCGCGGACCTAGTTGATCGCATGAAGTTATACGAACTAGATGAGGGTGTGCAATTATTAAAGAAATCTGCGTCCGCAAAGTTTGAAGAGACGGTAGATTTGGCGGTGCATCTTGGTGTGGATCCGCGTCATGCGGATCAGAATATCCGCGGCACTGTTTCTTTACCACACGGCACCGGTCAGGAGATCCGGGTTGCAGTCTTCGCGCAAGGAGACAAGGCGCGCGAGGCAGAAGAGGCTGGCGCCGACGCGGTTGGTGCAGACGATCTCGTTGACAAGATTGTCGATGGCTGGATGGAGTTTGACACAACAATCGCGACACCTGATTTGATGCGGACCATCATGCCGAAGTTGGGGCGGATTCTCGGACCGAGAGGTCTGATGCCCAACGCCAAAGCGGGAACCGTCACGATGGATGTGGCGGAGACCATCGGTACCATTAAGGCTGGGCAGATTGAGTATCGAGTGGAGAAGGAGTCTGGTGTGATCCATGCACCTGTTGGGAAGGCTTCGTTTGAAGAAAATCAAATTAGGGAGAACATTCAAGCGGTGATGGGTGCCTTGGTACGTGCCCGTCCGTCTTCTATAAAGGGCAGGTATTTGAGGACTATTGCTGTCTCATCGACGATGGGGGTAGGCATTCGTCTGGAGCCGGCACAGTTTAGCTAAAATTAAATACATTATATCGACTTTAGGTGTCGTCGTAGACAGTGGGTGCAACTTTGCTTAAATGAGGATTCAGCCTACCGAGGCGGACTGGATACGCTCCAATTTCTGCTTTTGTGCCAGAATTGACGGAAATTGGGCGGGTACGTTCCATAGATGTGGAAATAAAGCCTCCTATACGACAGGAGGTTTTTTTTTGCGTATGGGACGAATGATTGATTTGAAGGGAGAGGGTATCGAATGCCTAACGAGAAAAACATTCAACAGGTAGAACGCATTCGAGAAGATTTCCAGAACTCGGAAGTTGTTATCTTGACAGAATATCAAGGATTGACTGTTGAAGAGATAACCGAGTTGCGAGATAAGTGTCGTGAGGCGGAAATCCAATATAAGGTTTATAAGAATACACTTATCGGTGTTGTCGCTGAAGAGTTAGAAATTGAAGGTTTAGAACCTTACCTTCAAGGGACAACCGCCCTTGCATTGAGCAACGATCCCGCTGCATCTGCAAAGATATTAAAAGAGTTTAGCGGGGAACATGATAATCTGAAAATTAAGGGTGGGATACTTGGTAAGCGGACGATTGACGGAACAGCGGCCGAAAAGCTGGTTGATATACCATCAAGAGAACAACTGATTGCGATGGCTGTTGGCGGTCTGAAGGCTCCCATTTCCGGATTCGTTAATGTCTTACATCAAGGTTCTCCGTTGACTGGGCTTGTTAATGTTTTGAATGGTTCACTGCGTCAAGTGACGACGGTACTACAGGCAGTCGCTGATCAGAAGAAAGCATCTGAATCAGCTTGATTTAGGTTGAACACGGTCTTCAGCATTCAGACAATAGTTGAGTGCTGATGGACTCTATTTTTTGAAAGAAAGGAACGAAACAATGGCTGATCTTGAAAAACTAATCGATGAGATTAGTGGTATGACAGTTTTAGAACTTTCCGAGTTGGTAAAAGCACTTGAAGATAAATTCGGTGTGAGTGCTGCCGCTGCTGCACCAATGATGGTGGCAGCCGGTGCAGTGCCCGGAGCTGCAGAAGGTGCTGCTGAAGCTGCCCCTGCAGAAGAGGAACAGACCGAGTTTGATGTCCAGTTGAAAGAGATTGGGCCGAATAAGATTCCGGTAATCAAAGAGGTACGTGCGGTCACTGGACTCGGGCTGAAAGAAGCCAAAGAGGCAGTTGAGTCTGCGCCCAATGTTATCAAGGAAGGCGTTAGCCAAGAAGAGGCTGAGGAGATTAAGGGCAAGTTGGAAGCTGTCGATGCAGTCGTAGAAATTGTCTAATCCTCAACTTTTTTCTCAACCTACACAAACCCATTGTGGTCTTATGGCTGCAATGGGTTTTTCTTTTTACACATAGGACTTACGCAGTTGAATGATGAGGTGTTTTAGCTCGATGCTTCATCGTCAATACGGGGCAAGATGCCCCGCCTACGATGGGTGTAGAGTCTGAACAGGACCCTCGACGCCCGATGAATCGGACAACTACAATCTGAAGTATCAGGTTTTATGTTTCGGGTAGTGAGTGTGGGGAGCTAACTGGAATGCTTCTTATCTTTTATATTGTTTTCACCCAATTAGCAGTCGGCGGTCTTGCGCTGCTGCTCATCATCCCCAAAGACCTGGTGGGACGTGGATTCTACCGACTCATGGCGCTGATTTATCTGCTCGTGATGGTCTTTGCGCGTTGTGCGCACTTGGGAATCAACGGCAATTCGGTCAGTTTTAGCAATTTCTTCCTCTCATGGCAGGGGCACGATTCGATTTTTGTGCTTGTCTTCTGTGGGTTACTCCTGCTATATACGATAAGTTTGTGGCTGAAGCAGTCTCTGATTAACCGTACTCTATTAATTGTGGGAGCAATCTGTGGCGTGATCTGGACGGTATACAGCGCACAGTCGTATGGAGAGTTCATTGACCTTCCTGCCGGCAAATTTCTGTTGTCCGCACAATTTCTTGTTTCCGCGATCTTATTAGGTTCTGTGAATAGCGGTATGTGGTTTGGGCATTGGTATCTCGTGACTCCCAACCTGCCCGTCAGCCACCTGAAACGGTTCAATCAGATCTTCTTGGTGTCGCTGCTTTTGTCAATCGCGTTCTTTGGGCTGAATGTGTTCCTTCGGTGGCAGGCGGTGGAGGTGACTCCGTTCAACTTTTTTCATCAAATTGCATTTTGGTTGCGGATTTTCCTGGGATTTGGCGGATCCGCGCTGCTATATATTATTATTTGGGATTGTCTGCGTGATAAATCAACGCAGCGGGATGTCGTTGGGGCGACACGCGCTGCCACGGGATTCCTCTACATTGCGATGTTGACGGTGTTTATAGGTGAGTTCTGTGGACGGCTGCTGCTTTTGGAGGTGCGATTTATCTTATGATTGTGGAAAATGAACCATACTCGGTCCAACCGCAGTAAAAATGTACCGAACCACGGGTCGGCACAGGAAGAGTTGCCACGAGTCAATGGTAGCGAGACCGCATGCGGAACGCGTATAATTATTGTGAAAACCGTCGGACTGCTCACGGCTTAAAGGGTTCTCCTGTTCGACGCAGCTCTTTGGTGATGGCAAGTTGGCAAGTCACGTAACCGCTTTGGCTATATCCGCGGCGGTTCAAGGCACCGGCAGCGTATCCCGGCCGGGCATCAGCGATCGTGCCTACAATGAGGTTCGCGTGTTCAGCTGTCGTATCGTATCGATCGGCAATCAACCCTACCATGTTTGCCCAGGCAATTTTCAGTGCTTCCTCCCAAGTCGCGCCCTTGCCAGTCGTGAGGATTTCATGAGTTGCCTCTACCAGCGTGGTGGTCTCTACCACCGGATTACTGGTCGGGAAGCCGGGCGAGCGGTCTACTTTTAAGGTGATCGCAGAGTCGATTTCGACCCCGGTGCCGGTTAACTCGCCGTCCCCCATCCGGGCGTGGACATCGCCTAAAGAGAGATAACCGCCGGGTTTCTGAGCGCGAATATGCAGGGTGCTGCCGGGTTGAACGGAATTAAAATCCATATTGCCGCCTAGGTCCATGGCACCCGCGTGTGGGGCGACCTCTTCTAACTGAACGACCCCAATCATCGGTCTAATCGGTACCACAAAGTCCGGTGGGAAATGGACCAACCCGTCCCGTACCGGAGCAATTAAACGCACGCTCCCCCAAAAAGGACCGCCGTTTCGGTAGAAGCCGTAAGGTCCCACCTTCATATCAATAATTTCTATCGCAACCCAATCGCCAGGCTCGATACCTTCAATCAGAAATGGGCCACCGGGACGAGACCCACGCGGCGTGGTGATATCTAACGGAGTACCCGGCTTGAGCTCCCCTGTAATGCTGATGTCCTGATCGTGTCCTCCGACTGTTTCAATAACAACGGTTTCGCCGAATTCCAGGGTGCCTCGGACTTGACCGCGTTCCGGATCATCGGGACCGGTATAGTAGGGTGTTCGAGTGAAGTGTCGCATAGGTTTTTATCTCCTTCGTTCAGGTTTGTGTTAATCCTTGCTTCCATTGTAGTTGAATTCAGATGCACCGTCAACAGCATTGTGTCGTACCTAGAAATTGCTTGCCTTCAAAACGGATCGGGGGTATACTGCCGCTGATTTTTCATAAATCGTCTAGTTTGACTTGGATAAGGAGCGGATCTTGCGCCAGAAATATTGTGCTATTTTCATCGGAATTTTTAGCTTGCTACTGATAGTGAGTTCGGTAAGTGCGGAGATTATCAGCCCGGAGGAGGCGATTGGCTTTCCCGTAGGGGCGGATTACAAGCTAGCACGTTGGGAGACTATCACCGACTATCTGCGATCACTGGCTGCGAGTTCGGATCGGGTGATTTTGGAGGAGCGTGGCAAAACTACCGAAGGACTCGACTTTGTGCTAGTCTTGATATCTTCGCCGGAAAATTTGGCGAACCTTGACCGCTATAAAGTAATCCAGCGGAAACTTGCCAATCCGCAGGAACACAGCTTAACGGAGTTAGAGCGACTAGCGCAAAAGGGAAAAGCGGTCGTCATGATTAGCTGCAACATCCATTCAACAGAGGTTGCGTCATCTCAGATGTCGATGGAGTTGGCTTATCAACTAGCGACGGAGAACACACCAAAGGTCGCAGAAATTTTAGACAACACGATCCTCCTGCTGATTCCGTCCGCAAACCCCGACGGACTGAACATGGTGGTCGACTGGTACGAGCACACTGTCAACACACCGTATGAAGGCGCACCGATGCCTTGGCTCTACCACAAATATACTGGACACGATAACAACCGGGATTGGTTCATGCTAACGCAGATCGAGACGCAGTTAGTGACCCAGATACTCTACGAAGAATGGTTCCCCCAGGTGGTTTACGATGTGCATCAGATGGGGAACAGGGGGGCGCGGTTCGTGATTCCACCTTACTTTCATCCCGTCAACCCGAATATCCCACCGCTGTTGCAGCGTGAGCTTGCCCTGATCGGTGCGCAGATGGCGCTGGATCTTACGTCGCAGGGTTTCACCGGCGTGTTGTCGAACGCTGTGTACGATACGTGGTGGCACGGCGGTTTTCGCACTGTACCCTATCGCCACAATATGATCGGAATTTTGACGGAAGCTGCAAGCGTCAACATCGCCTCGCCAATTTTTCAGCCGAAGTCGATTTTGAGGGGGCATCGACGGGGTTTGAGCGAATATGCGCAGCAGACCAACTTTCCTGAACCGTGGCCCGGTGGTTGGTGGCGGATGCGCGACATTATCGAATATGAGGAAGCGGCGGCGTATTCAATCCTATCGATTGTTGCGAGACAGAAAGAGATGTTTCTTACCAACTTTTATAAAATGGGGTTGGACGCTGTGGAAAAGGGTGAACAGGAACCGCCACGGGCATTTTTGGTGCCGACGGATCAGCGGGATATGGATACCACACTCAAGATGTTAGAGATTTTACAGCGTGGTGGTGTGAAGATCCATCGGGCGGACGCGAATTTTACAGCGGATGGTGTGGAATATCCCGCGGGGACTTATGTGGTTTCGATGGCGCAGCCGTTTCGGGCTCATGCCAAAGATCTTCTTGAGGTGCAATACTATCCTCGTCGTATCCCTGCGCCCGGCGCACCCCCGGAGCGTCCGTATGACATCGCAGGTTGGACGTTGCCGCTGCAGATGGGTGTCAAAGCCATCAAGGTGGTCAACGCGTTTGAGGCGGACTTAACACTCGTTGAGGAGATCCCGAAAGCGGCGGGTAAGCTCCACGTTGATGGGGTGGATTTCCAAGATGCGGTTGTCTATGTACTCCGAAACCGGGCGAACTTGGAAACCGTGGCCCTGAATCGGTTACTCCAAGAGGACAAATATACAATTTATCAACAGCAGAAGGAAACCGCGTGGAGGGACTTGCACCTGCCCCGCGGGACGATTATCCTTAAATCACCACGCATACCGGGGAGCGATTCCGCCGAATTGCGCTATTTTGCTGAATCCCTTGGGGTTGAAATTTATGCGCTAAATCAGCGTTACGTGGACCTCAAAGCAAAGTTGAGACAGCCGCGCTTAGGTCTCTATAAGCCGTGGGTGGCAAACATGGATGAGGGGTGGACTCGTTGGGTGCTGGAGGCGCATGAGTTTCCCTATCGTAATTTGACCGATGCGGAGATCCGTGCCGGAAGTTTAGCTGAATGGTATGACGCGATCATCCTACCGGATATGAGAGCGTCGAGGATGATTGCGGGCCACGCAGAAGGCAGTCTCCCGCTTGAGTATGTGGGCGGTATTGGGTTGGAGGGTGTAGCGAATCTTCGCACCTTTGTTGAACAGGGTGGTACACTCATCTGTTTGAACTGGGCAACGGAGGTGCCAATACGACATTTTGGGTTGGAGATCAGTAACGCCTTGGGATCGAGTCAATCGAATTCGCAGAAATCGACTGGGACGCAATTTTTCTGCCCCGGCTCGCTGCTGCGCGTTTTTGTTGAAACGAGTCATCCAATCGGTTACGGATTGGAGCGTGAGATGGCGGTCTTTTTCAAGTCGGGACCGGCATTTGAGGCGAGGGGCGGAAAAAGGGTTGCGATTTATCCCAACTTCAATCCACTCATGAGCGGCTGGATCGAGGGCGAGAAACGGATTCGTCAGAAAGGTGCGCTCTGGGATATCAAGCTGGGAAAAGGGCGTGTGGTTCTGTTTGGCTTCAAGCCACAACATCGGGCACAGTCGCACGGAACATTTAAGCTGTTGTTCAATGCGATTTACTACAGTGCTGTTGGGAAGTAGACATGCTAATGCCCCGCTGTTAGCCCTGCATAGACTTTTCGTCCTTCATTAAACAGGTGCAAAATTTCCTCTCGTTGTTCATCTTTGGTGAACTTGCCGATTCGACTGATCCAATCGATAGAATCGTCAATAGAGCGGACAAAGAACGCTGCGGACTCCTGTGCGATGCCGGGGGGACGACCTGTGCCGATTTGCACTGGACTGGTATGCGCGTATATCGCCTGTGCAAAGCTATCCCGCGCGTCGCCATAGGTGCGTGCAGCGATCCAGCCGTCTGCTTCAATTTCGATGTCAAATTCCCACTCGCCGTTCTGTTGCGGTGCGTCGTTGAACTCTTGACGTTGCGCGACGCTGCCGTTGTGGATTAGCTCTACGCGGTTAATCGGATAGTGTGAATTCCATGAGATCTGTCCTGATAGTTTACGGGCTGTTCCGTTTGGAGAGTCAATCCGTCCGCCGGGGATTGTACCGTCAACGGTAAGAAATAGTGCTGGTCCGTTCGTGATGAATGTATTTCCCGCCTGTAACCCCCGCAACCAGTTCTCGTAGGTAAATTCTTGGTCTGTTTGGACATAGACGCGGTTGTTTGAGCAGATAAACCAATCGGTGCCGGTTGATGCTGGTAACGAAATGCCACAGTTGAGCAGATGATACCAGATGTCATACTCTGGATCCGCCCAGAATGGGTCGAAGAGATTAAAGGCGTCTAGCTTGCCCAACGC
>JAGWBT010000123.1:0-379 GCA_021295755.1 Candidatus Poribacteria bacterium | reverse complement strand
AGGTGATGTGCGGTCGAATAATCCGTCATAAACCCGATTGGGTACTTGTTGCTGGCATAGGGCAACTCACGCCGCTGTAGAATACTCACCACGGTTACACTCAGGTCATGGACTTTCGGGTCGAGGTTCAGTCGAGCGTCGGGCTGCATCTCGTTCTCGCTGTAGTGGAGGTGTGTGTTGCCCGGATACCAACCTTGTGATGGGAGATCCGTCCACCGTTTGAGCTGTAACTCAACATCAACGTGCCCTTTCTGGGGTGCTGATACCACTTTCCGTAGTGGTTCATACTCTGTACCACGCTCAACGATAATATCCGTTGATCCCCGTGGGACATTCACCGTAAATTTACCTGCGCTGTAAAAGAATGGGTCGCCGGGAC
>JAGWBT010000122.1:11738-13224 GCA_021295755.1 Candidatus Poribacteria bacterium | reverse complement strand
ACAACCATCTGGATCGAACCGTGGGTGCGTGTCCGCGTGGACGAAGGTGGAAATCTTTTTCTCAGCATAGCGTAGGGCATATTGACATTTGACAGCCCGTAGGTTAAAGACTCTCGGAACGGGACGGGAAAAGGGACAAGGTTCATTTAGCCCCAGCGGGGCGATATGTTTATAGCACACGGGATAACAAAATCTCCCAAGCCCCAGCGGGGCGACATGTCCCATTTGTCTGAATCGCCGATTAAACTAATGGCATAACTAGCGAGGCTAGGAAGCCTCTCCCACAGTGAGCAGGCGATCCGTCTCCTGATGCACGGACGCATTGAAAGCTATTTATGAGCACCCCTCAATTATTTGAGACCTACCCGCTTCAGCGCAATCCCTCGTAGGGAACGGAGATCTCCGTTCCATCTGTTCTAAACCACCGGGGTAATCGTCGGTACCTTGTGCTCGTGTAGGTCGAGATTCACATCTCGACACCCAAACGTCAATTTCCGAAAATCGACCGACACTAGGGCAACCACGAGGGTTGCCCCTACAAAGAATCCACACAATGTAGGGGCAGGTCTTGTACCTGCCCTCTTGTGCTTCCGTTCTGCCCCTGCTTGTCACCCTTCCTGTCGTGCCTCCTATCAAAAAACTTGTAATTCCAACGAAAATATGCTACGATTCCTTGTGCGGAATGCGGGTGCCGGTGCTGCCCTCCCCAAGCGGGAAGATTACAACACCGAGCAAACACGACTCCGTAAGCGCTAGAAACACACAGCAGCAACAAAAAGAATGGGCGGGGCTTCAACCGTATCACCCACCCAGACAGCAGAATATATCAATTTTCAAATTAAAGCAGGAGGTTTTTTATTATGGCAGAATATGCGCACCCTGAAGTATTAGTAACCACCGACTGGGTCGCCCAGCATGGCGGTGACGCTGGCATCCGTTTGGTGGAGGTCGATGTAGATACCGCGGCTTACGACGAAGGACACATCAGCGGCGCCGTCGGGCTTAATTGGCAAACCCAGTTGTGCGACCAGGTACGGCGCGACATCTTAACAAAAGAGCAGTTTGAAGGGTTGTGCCAAGATAACGGCATCAGCAACGATACCACAGTTATCTTCTACGGCGACAACAACAATTGGTTTGCCACTTATGCGCTGTGGCAATTCCGCTACTACGGGCATGACGAAAGCAAGCTGAAGGTGATGGACGGTGGTCGTCAGAAATGGATTGACGAGGGCCGCGACTTAGTTACGGATGCTGCTTCACCCGCTGCCACCGATTACAAAGCGAAATTCCCGGATGACAACGTGCGGGCGACAAAGGATCACGTCCTGCCGACGCTGGAGCAGGGAGTAGTCAATCTTGTAGATGTGCGCTCACCAGCGGAGTTCACTGGCGAGATTATCGCGCCACCAGGGCTGCCCGAAACGGCACAACGGCCGGGACGCATTCCGGGTGCAGCGAATATCCCGTGGGCAACCGCAGTCGC
>JAGWBT010000122.1:0-11493 GCA_021295755.1 Candidatus Poribacteria bacterium | reverse complement strand
GTCCCCACTGCTCCGATTCAAAAGAGGTACGCGATTAATTGATTACCAGTGCCGAACAGATCACACCACGATGGCTGACGGATCGACTCCAGCAGAACGGGCATCTGTCGCAACACACCGTAACTGACGTACAGATTGGTGAGACATTTGAATCAACCGCCGCCTTCTTTACACGGTTGAAAGTGATCTATTCCACTGAGTCGGAACATCGCCCTCATGCCGATCTAATCTTCAAAAATTATCGGGACGGTTGGTTTGGGGGCGGCATTGCGGAATCAGTCTTTTTCAACGAGATCGTCGCCCAAATGCCCGATCCACCGGTCTTCCGATGCTACGACTTCGATTACGACCGTGATGCCCGTCAATGCTATTTTATCTTTGAAGATGCCTCTGTGACGCACACCGAAACCCCTCCCAAAGAGGAAGGAACGTTCACCGTCACTCTCTACAAGCAGATTCTTGATGAACTGCTGAAGTTTCACACGCAATGGTGGGAGCACCCGCGAATTTCACAAGCCGATTTCCTCCGAGGAAGAGGAGGACCACTCCGCATGGCGGATGCTGCAACCCCCGAAATCATACGAACCTATTGTGAACACTGGAGAGACGAGCTGCTTCCCCAATTTGCAGACAAGGCTCAAGACGAATTACCACAAGAGATATTTGATTTTGTACATCACGCCATCAACCGGTGGGAACGGTTGTATGCCGAACGGATCAAAGATAACAAGGCTTTGACATTTCTACACGGTGACCTGCATCACTGGAATCTCTTTTATCCTAAAAACCCAGAAACAGATGGGCTCTATTTTGGCGATTGGGAAACCTATAAACGAGGGATGGGACCCTATGATCTCTGTTACCTAGTCGGAGGTGATTCCTCACCGCAACGGCATGAAATCGAGAAGGATCTGTTGCGCTACTATCACGATGGTCTTGTCGAAGGCGGAGTGGTAGACTATAGCTGGGAAGATTGTGTCTATGATTACCGGCTATCGGTGATTGCGACCCTCTTCCCTCCGATCGGCTGGCAAAGCGTGTTCCGATTCAAACTCCGATACGTTCATTTTCAGGACTGGAATTGTCAGGAATTACTCGATTGATTCCCTCACTCCTTTGTACTCAACTCCTGTAGGTCGAGATTCATATCTCGACACCGAAACGTCGATTTTGGAAAATCGACCTACAGAATTGCTCGATGAGACACCGCTGACTTCTTGGTAAACTTCGCTGCAATCATAATTCGTTTTATTCTTTCGCTCATGTTAAGAAAGCGTGCAACAAAAACGAATCTAGTTCCCTCGTTCATTAATGGATCAATGTACTAATGAACCGATGAATAAACTGTTTTCACGTTTTACGCATTACGTTTCACCTTCTGCACTCTCTTTTGAAATCAACCTTATTCCTTATTTCATACTGGAGTTCAAATATGCCCAAATTTGTTTCTGCTCATATTATTGCCTGCATGACACGACAGGATGTGGAAAGGCTCGCCAAGCGATTTATTGATGACGAAAGCGACGGCGTCAAGAGCTTGAAAGTACAGTGTGATACAGTCCTCGGTCGAATGGTCTGCGAATGGGAAGCACCGGATCGAGACACGCTCGTAGAATGGCTGAAGAAGCGGCATGTGCATTTTCGCGGCGGTGGGGAGTGGGTAATGCGTGTGCAGCTTGAAACGGCAGACAACACCGTTGCTAGGTTGTGATTGGGGTCAATAACGTGATGGCTGAATAACGCATCTTGTCTTACGGATAAGGAATCTCATCGTGCACTACCTTACGCGCCAAATCGCTTTTGAAGCCTCACACTACTATCGTGTTCCTGAACTCAGCGATGCGGAAAATTACGCCCTTTTTGGAGTGACCGCCAATCCAAACAGTCATGGGCATAACTACGTCGTAGAAGCGACAGTCAAGGGTAGGCTTAATCCTGAAAATGGGATGGTCATCAACATCACTGATCTGGATGAAGTTCTCAAGGACGAGGTTGTTGCCTACTATGATCATAAACATATCAACATACAACACCCCACCTTCGCGAATGACCCACACCTGCAACCGACAAGTGAGAATTTAGCGATCCAGATTTGGTATGCGATTGAACCGCATCTAAAAGGGACAAGCTTACATCGCATCAGGTTGTATGAGGGGACAGATGGTCTATCTCACGAAAGTTTACGAATTCAGTGCATCACACCGATTGCACAGTCCACAACTCAGCGATGCGGAAAACGAGGAAATCTTCGGCAAGTGTAACAATTTCTACGGGCACGGGCACAACTATGCACTTGAAGTGACAATAAAAGGTGAGGTGGACCCAAGAACCGGCATGGTTGCCGATTTAGATTATCTTGATGAAACAATCGAGAAGCAGGTCCACGGCCGATTTGATCATAAGCACCTTAACTTGGACACCCCTGAGTTTGAGAACCTCAATCCAACTTCAGAAAACTTTGTGAAGGTGCTCTGGAAGGTTATTGAACCGAATCTGAAGCCGATTCAGCTACATCGGCTTCGATTGAGAGAAACCCCGAAGAACCACTTTGATTACTACGGAGACGAAAGCAGTTAATGAAAATTTACCACGCAGACTCAATTGACAACGGAACAACTACCGCCGATCCAAAACTTGAATACATCTATACGCAGATGTTGGAGAGTATTGGTGAAGACCCAACAAGGGAAGGTGTCCTAAAAACACCGCAACGTGCAGCGAAAGCCCTCCAATTCTTGACACAGGGATACGACCAAAATGTCGAAGAAGTTGTGAACGATGCAATCTTCAACGAAGAGTACGACGAAATGGTCATCGTCAAAGACATTGAGTGTTATAGCCTTTGTGAACACCATCTCTTACCATTTTTCGGCAAGTGTCATGTTGGGTATATCCCTCACAAAAAAATCATTGGGCTCAGTAAAATTCCACGGATTGTGGATATGTTCGCCCGCCGCATACAGGTGCAAGAGAGGCTGACGAAGCAGATTGCGGAAGCATTACAGGACGTTTTGAATCCCGCTGGGGTCGCTGTTGTCATTGAAGCACAACATCTGTGCATGATGGTTCGCGGCGTACAGAAGCAGCATTCACAAACCATGACCAACGTGATGCTCGGCGAGTTTCGAGATAAAACCTCGACACGGACGGAGTTCATGAGATGTATTTAGATGATACCTAGTCCTAAAAACGCAGCGCTTTGAGGGGAATAGAGATGCTGAAGGACAAAGTTGCAATCATAACAGGAGCATCGCGAGGCATCGGTCGTGCAACCGTTTTGGCGTTTGCGCGGGCGGGGGCGAAAGTTGTCCTTGCAGCACGGACACAGCATGACCTCGAAACAGTGGCCAATCTCGTCAGCGCAGAGGGTGGAGAAGCCCTCGTTGTACCGACGGATGTAATACAAGCGGAAGCGGTAGAAACTTTGGTCAAGCGAACGCTAGAGGCTTATGGTCAAATCGACATCCTTGTGAACAACGCAGGGATCGGGGTCTTCGAGACCGTTGCCGATTCAGATCCGGAGGTATGGACTCAGGTAGTCGCGTCCAACCTCAAAAGCACCTATCTTTGCTCGAAACACGTGCTACCCGCTATGCTGGCGCGTCAATCCGGTCTCATTATAAATGTGTTGTCCATTGCTGCGAAAGTTGCATTCCCAGCCTCAAGTGCGTATTGTGCAGCAAAGGCGGGTGCACTCGCGTTTACAAAGGTTCTGGCGGAGGAGGTACGGAGCGAGAATATCCGTGTCACGGCGGTCTCGCCCGGATCGGTTGACACGCCGTTCTGGAAGGAGATTAACGGGCATCCTGACCTGAATTTGATGTTGAAGCCTGAACATGTCGCAGAGACCATTCTCTTTGTTGCGACGCAGCCGGCTGGCATAGTCACCGACGAAATTGTCGTAACACCACCGCTTGGCATTTTGTGAAGGAAAGTACAGGTTATAGACATAAACAAAAAAGAAAAGTTTTGATATTCTCTAGGAAGTTACGCACTTCAGATTGTAGTTGCCCGATTCATCGGGCGTCGAGGGACAGGTTCAGACTCCACACCAATCGTAGGCGGGGCATCTTGCCCCGCATTAGTGACGAAGCATCGAACCACAACACCTCATCGTTCAACTGCGTAAGTCCTAATTCTATAGATTTTTAACGATCTTTTGTGATCGAGGTAAATAATGACTAAACTGGAACAGATGCAACGGGTCGAATCCTGTGGGGTTGTCGCGATCATTCGTGCGAACAGTTCCGCTGAATTGATTGAGGTTGCAGCAGCGATCAAAGCGGGTGGTGTCGACCTAATTGAAGTAACGATGACAACCCCGAATGCGCTGAGCGTTATCAGCGATGTCGCCGCACAATACGGCGATGAAGTGCTAGTAGGCGTTGGGTCGGTACTCGATGCCGAAACCGCACGGGCAGCGATGCTGGCGGGTGCGGAGTTTGTTGTCAGCCCGGTGACAAAGCCAGATGTTATCGAAATCTGCAACCGATATAGTAAAATTGTGATGCCGGGGGCATTTACGCCGACGGAGATCTTGGCTGCATGGGAAGCCGGGGCGGACTATGTCAAAGTTTTCCCATCGAGCGGCGTGGGACCAAGCTACATCAAAGATGTGAAGGCACCGTTGCCGCATATCCCAATGATTCCTACTGGCGGTGTGAGTGTTGAGAATGCCGGCGAATTCATCAAAGCAGGTTCAGCCGCGCTTGGCGTGGGCAGCGCACTGGTCAACAATCAGGTGATTGCCGATGGACGGTTCGATCTCCTGACAGAGAACGCGAAAAAATTGGTAGAAGCCGTACAAATCGCCAAAGTGGATCAATGACCCTGTAGGCATCACGCGTCCCACAGATGTGCGCATATTTGTATATTGACAGTTCATTGGGTCTGTGTTAATCTTCAAGTACCACAGCCAGCCAGTAACGAGGATGGTATATATGCAGATAAACGGACTGGTCTTAGGAAAATATCGTATTGAAAAACTGATTAACAACGGTAGTTTTGCCTCTGTTTTTCGAGCAAAAGAAGAGTTTACCAGCCGTACCGTTGCGATCAAAGTGTTGCCCAAATCAATCTACCCCAGCGGACGCATGCGTTACCTGCTGACCGAGTTGAGTGCAATGGGACGGAATTGGGGACATTCCAACATTGTCTCCATCCATACCGTTGAACCCGGCGATGATGAATACGTCGCCTACATCGTCATGGAGTACGTTGACGGCCCCAGCTTGCGTCAATTAATCACTGCGACGCCACTTCGGCGTAATCTAGCACTCAATATTGCGCTCGATATCTGTCGAGGGCTTATCGCTGCACATGGGCAGAACATCATCCATCGAGATATTAAGCCGCAGAATATTCTGCTGACCTCTGACGCAACAGCGAAAATTTCTGACTTCGGCGTCGCACGTATCCTCGAAGCAAGCACCGACTACGCAGGAACAATTACGGGCACACGAAGATATATGGCACCTGAACAGTATGAAGGCAGTTACGATTATCGGGTGGATCTCTACTCAACAGGGTTAATTCTCTACGAAATGTTTATGGGGAAATTTCCATTTCGAGGAAAAACGCAAGCGGAAATTCAGGTAAGAAAACAGAGCGAAGAGATTGAAATCGACTATAAACTACCTGAAGATATGCGTGAGATCTTACGGAGAGCATTGCATCGAGATACGCAAATTCGGTATCAAACCGCCTCAGATATGTACGAGGATTTGAATCGTGTCCGAAAAAAATGGTATGCGGACGCCGTGCGGCATACAATGACAAATCAATCAAATCCGGCGATACAAGGCGCAATGCTATCCGAACACAGAAAGGATTTACGCGTTTCTGCTGAGGCGGCGGAGAAAATTGAAGCGGAGATATCTAAGGAACAGAACGCAAAAGCAGAAAAACAGAGCCAACTGCAACTTGAAACACAGGTCAATCTACACTACGATAAAGCCATTCAACTCATCGGTGGCACGCAGTCACAGCAAGCATTGCAAGAGGTGCAACAGGCACACCGCCTCTACTTGAATAGTATCAAAGCAACCAAAAAAGCGGATTGGATATTTCGGCATCTATCGGATCTGATGGTTCCTCCTCAACCACCCGCAACAGCAAAAGAGATGATTGGGTTAGTTGACCAGTTGCCGGTTGACGAGGTTGCCGAACTCAGAGCCTTACTGAACAATCGTTTCTCTGCTGACACCCCGATCGATGTGCCCTCTGCCGCAGGTTCAGGCCCACTTCCTACAGACAGCGGCACCGGCTCCGATCTGACATTTCAACCGCTCAATCCACAGGAGACTGCCCCGGAGTATGTGCTGCGAAAACTCCATGAGGTGACTCAAGCGCCCCATGAGAAGCTGGCTGCTCAGATCCGTCAAGCGGCTGAAGAATATGCACAAGCCGGGAAAAGCCGACGCAGCCGCGCAGAGTACAAAAAACTAGGGGAATATTATAAAATATCTGCGGAGGACTTTATTGGGTCCGAGACTTGGGAATTGGGCGCAGATTGTTACGCGCGAGCGCGGCTTGCCTATACAGCCGGCCGTCGTTACAGTCACGCACGCCAGTGTGCACAGGAAGCCGGAAGCTACTATGCCATGCGGGCGGACGCCTTAGAAAGGGAACAGACTTGGGCGGACGCCGGCAGACTCTACGCACTTTCAGCGGACAATTACGCTCATGCCAACCTATGGGAGGCTGCGAATCAGAGTCTATCACGCACGACAATCTGCTATCTCAATGTCGCAGAAAATGCCCGTGTTATAGGGGATCTCAGTTTATCCTACGACTATTGTGATAGAATTTTAAGGATTTCAAAGAGGCTGAAAAGAACCACCAACGCTGAAGTGGGTGCGCGAAAACTATTACGGGAAATAGAAAATCTCTTTACAGCAAGCTAGCGAGTGGGGAATAATAGGAAGTTTATGTGAATGGAATTTTTATTTATAGATGAATCCGGTGACAATGGTTTAGTCAAAGGGAGTTCTGATTTCTATATCCTAGCAGGAATTTCAATTGAGGATCAGTGTTGGAAAAAATATTACTGGGAAATACAAAACCTTCGATTTCAAATTGCTAAAAAATATGGGTTAACAATTAACGAATTAAAGGGTTCTGAACTTTTCTCTCATAGAGGTCCCTTTTTCAAATCACGGTTAACTCCACGCGATTTAGAATGGGTTTACGATCAAATCATGGATTTAATTTGCGACCCACGTGGTGAGCTTTTTGCTATCGTTAAATCAAAAGAAGAGTTTACAAAACGCTACTATCAAGCAGAAGTTAAAATTAAAAGTCTCGTTAAAACTTTCAATAATGAGATTTGGGGTGAATACCTGTCATTCTACGAAGGACACGTAAAAAGGAAGTCAATTAAAAAGGGATATCCCCATACGGCACTTATTTACGTTGACCATCCAGGTTATGAAAAACATATACGACAAAAGGTCAGAGAGTACTCAAGAACATTTCCTGACGATGCTAAATTTCCGGGGGAAGGTATCGTTGAAGATTGTATTTTTCGTGACTCACAAACTTCCCATTTTATTCAACTAGCTGATATCTTGGCTTTTTCAATAAATCGACTAGTCACAGGGAAAGGAAACCGCGATGTAATCACAATCAAGCGATCAATAATAGAAAAGTTGAAGTCAAAGTTGAATGGGCAAATTGATTTTAAAAAATTGCCTTCATAGAAAAGGGCTTCAGGAAAAAATCCCAAAGCCCTATCCCTATAGTCATTTTGTGCGATTGGCGCGACCTACCCCGCTCTATATGAACGGATCAGCCGTGCATTATACAGTGTAATATATCATGCTATCGTCTGTCAAGGATTTTTATCGAAAATATGAGAGCGAAACAGATTAAATCAACTTTACGAAGCGGAGAAGTCATTGTTGGGACCTTTGTGATGGAGTTTGCGGTACCACAAATTGCGACCATCTTAGCGAGTGCTGGGGCGGATTTTATCATTGTGGACATGGAGCACACAACCTTCACAATGGAAACGGTCGGGCGTATCGTCAGAGCGGCGAGAGGATCTGACCTACCCAGTATTGTACGTGTGCCAGACAAGGAACGCCATTTTATCTCCCGCGCACTTGACGCCGGAGCATCAGGCGTGATGATTCCGCGCGTGGAATCCCGCGAAGATATCGAAAATGTTGTAGAGTGGGCGAAATACGCGCCTGACGGAGACAGAGGAGTCGCATTCGGAATCGGACACACCGATTACGGCGATTTTCGGAAATTAGACGGTGTCAAATATACCCTTCAGACAAATGAAGAAATTTTCATCATCGGGCAGATCGAGACCGCGAAGTCGGTGGACAACATCGATGAGATTCTTGCCACCGATGGACTCGACGCAATCTTCCTCGGACCGTATGACCTCTCGACATCACTCGGTATCTCCGGTCAACTCGACCATCCGTTGATTGTCGAAAGCATCGAAAAGGTTATCGCTAAGGCAAAGGAATCTCAAATCGTGCTCGGCAGCTACGTCAACGATTTTGAGAGTGGCAAACGATGGGCAGACGCGGGTGTTCAGCTAATCGCTTGCGGAAACGACGCTTTTCTCATCACCTGCCGGTTCGCAGAACAAAGTGAAAAATTCAAGGATTATGTATCAGGGTGAACCGATGAACGAACGAACTTATGATATTTTAGCAATCGGCCGCAGTTCGATAGACCTCTACTCCAACGACATCGGCACCCCGTTCCCCGAAATCGGCAGCTTTGGCGCATTTGTCGGGGGTTGCCCAACCAACATCAGCGTTGGGACGCGACGACTTGGACTCCGATCCGCTGTGCTTACCGCGCTCGGCGAAGATCCGGTGGGTGACTTCATCCTTAAATTCCTAAATGACGAAGATGTCGAAACAAAGTTTGTCTGTCACAAAGCGGGACACCGAACCAGTGCGGTTGTGCTTGGGATTGAACCGCCGGACCGATTCCCGCTCGTCTACTATCGCGACAACTGTGCTGACATCGAACTCACAATCGACGATGTCCTCGCCGCACCGATTGCTGATAGCCGTGCGTTACTCATTTCTGGCACTGGATTGAGCAAGGAACCGAGTCGAAGCGCAAACCTCTTTGCCGCTGAATACGCTCAATCCGTTGGAACGACCGTGTTCTTTGACCTTGACTTCCGCGCGGACCAGTGGCATGACCCCCGCGCTTTCGGGGTGGTCGCCAGATCCGCACTGCGATTGGTCGATATTGCACTCGGAACGGAGGAGGAGGTCAAAGCAGCTTCACTCTCCGATGTATCACAACTCTCGATTACCCACTCCCAAATCTCCAACCCCGATATCGAAGGCGACGTGAACGCAGCAATTAAGACAATCCTCAGTGGGGGTCCAGAGGCGCTGGTGATGAAGCGCGGGGTTGAAGGTGCCGATGTTCATCTGTCCGACGGGGCAATTATCAACGGCGATCCGTTTCCCGTTGAAGTGTATAACACACTCGGTGCAGGGGACGCCTTCGCCAGCGGTTTCATCTATGGCCACCTGAAAGATTGGGGCTGGGAACGATCTGCCCGCTTGGGCAATGCGACGGGAGCGATTGTCGTCACCCGCCACGGTTGCGCGAACTTTATGCCGACAATGCGCGAGATCGAGGATTTTGTTGAGGAAAGAGGTGGCTGGTAATTGGATGCAGCTAGCTTAGCCCAGCGTCATCAAGAAGCGCTTTCCATCGCCGAACACTGTGCGGAGGTCTTACAGAAACAGTTCGGTGCGAAGCAGGTCATCCCATTCGGCTCACTTGTAGGAGATAGTCCTTGGCATGAGGCTTCCGATCTCGATCTGGCTATCGAAGGGCTGTCCCGCGAGGCGTGTTGGGAGGCGGAAGCGGCTCTGGAAACGATAGTGCCTCCGTGGCTGTCTGTCCATTTGGTGCTTTTGGAATCAACTCCCGCCGAAATCCGTAAACACATTTTGGAAGGGTCCCCGATGGCTGAAAATCCTCGCGCTGCATTGAAATTAAGATTAACAGCCGAAATTGCTGCGCTTGAACCAATCACAGCGGGGCTTACAGAAGGTCTGAACAGAGCAGGTGAGCAACCGGATCAGTTCGCCACCCGTGCGTTAGCGAGCTATGTGGACGATTTTTATTCAGGCATCGAACGCATCTGTGAAAGGATTGCCATCACACTAGATGGCGACTTACCAATGGGTGAACAGTGGCATCGGACTCTCCTGTACCAAATGGGACAATCGCGGGCTGACCGCCCACCCCTGTTTTCTCAGAACCTATTATCAGACACAGATGAATACCGCCGCTTTCGCCACAGGCTTCGCCATATTTACGGATACGAATTGGAACCCGCGCGGGTGACGGCACTGGCACAAAAAGCAGTTTTGCTGTCTGAAGATATTCGGGAGGCGGTAATGGCTTTCTGTGATTGGCTTGAAGAGACAGCACTATAAGGTTGGGAAACCCAGCCCCTACAATTTGGTGCTCATTATAATTCTGACGCTGAAGTTCGCCTGTTAAAGTCGCCTACAAATCGGTCAGATTTGATTTCTCGCTATCAGCAGATATTTGGCACAATGATTGATAGATAGTCACAGAACAAGGAGGTTAAACCTTATGAAAAAGGGAATCTTTCTTGGCTTCAACCTATTATCAGTCTCTGTTTTTCTTGTATCAAGCACCCTCGCCCAAGATTCCCCGCAGTGGCATCTACCCAAAGGAGCTAAAGCGCGCCTTGGTAAAGGCCGGATAAGTAATATAGCGTATTCTCCGGACGGAAACTACTTAGCAGTGGCGGCTTCTACCGGGGTTTGGATTTACGATGTACACACCGGGGCAGAACTTGAGCTGCTCACGGGGCACACGGCGGAAATTGAGAGTCTAGCGTTCAGTCCGGATGGCGACACGCTAGCAAGCGGGAGCGACGATGGCACAGTACTCCTGTGGAACGTCGCACCGCTAACAAATACATCGCCGCAGATAGCCGCCTATGATGTCAACCAAGATGGTATTGTAAACCTCGTCGATTTGGCAACGGTCGGAACACTATTTGGACAAACAGGAGAAAGATTATCGGGAAATGTCAACGGCGACGGCATGGTCAACATTTTTGATCTGGTTGCTGTCAGTGCCCACCTTGAGGAGACAACGATTTCCGCAGCGCCTGTAGGTCGCAGCGGACACCGCGTGACACCGATCGGTGTTCGCATCACTCCTAAAACAGTTCAGAACTGGATTGCCCTAGCGCAAACGGCAGATGACGGCTCGCCCATCTTTCGGCGCGGCATTGCTAACCTCGAAGCAGTGTTAGCTATGCTCACTCCTGCCGAGACCGCACTGCTCCCAAACTACCCCAATCCATTCAATCCCGAAACATGGATACCGTATCGTCTCGCCCACGCCGCTGATGTAACCCTCACGATTTATGATATAAAAGGTGCGCCCGTGCGCCGGTTGGATTTGGGGCATCAGCCCGCAGGGTATTACACAGATCAGGCAAAGGCAGCC
>JAGWBT010000121.1:9430-11148 GCA_021295755.1 Candidatus Poribacteria bacterium | reverse complement strand
TCAAGACGCTTGATTTTGACTTTCATACGCATGCCAATCCGTAACGAAATTGTTCATCAGGAAGAAAGAAGGGGAGAACGGGAGAAAATGAGAGAACGAGAAGACGAGACAGCTTGCAATTTTCCCGTCTTCCCATTCCAAGTGTCTCAATCAGCGTGAGGCCTATGCTCTTCCTACTCTTCTCCCTTATCGTGACGGTACAGCTGCAAATTGACCCCATCGAGCCCGTCAAAGAAGGCAAGGGTCATCCCCTCAAGCGGCTGGAAAGGCTCCTTTTTCACAGTAACGCCTTTTTCGCGCAGCACTTCTGTACCACCCTCAACATCGTCAGACTTGAACGAGATGTGATGGACGCCCGGACGGTCTAACCCCCAAACACCCTCAAATGCAGCAGCAGGGATGAGTTCTAGATTCACGTTACCTGCATCCAAGAAGATCGCCTCACCAAGTTCACCGAGATCAAGACGGTCTAGCACTTTAAGACCTAGTTTGTTGACATACAGATCTTCCGCTTTCTCCATATCGCTCATCAATAGCGCGATTTTCCAAATTTTCATATCCATCTTATTTCCCTCCTCCCCGACCGGATCGGGCTTCATACCCATCTGTGGGTTTATAGGTGTATTTATACTGAGTATCAAAACAGAAAGGACAGCAATCAGAATCGCCAGCCGCGTCAACTTTTTCATCTTTGTTGCCTCCTCAGCCAATCACAGGTTTTATGGAACAGGAATTCCCGAAACCTTACACTGGATGCGATAAATCGAAGTGCTTGCCGTAATAAAAAGTGTGCTCCAGTCATCGCCACCCCAACCAAGGTTAGCAGCGCGTTCAGGAGTTTGGAGGACACCAAGATGCTCCCCGGACGTATCAAAAATCCAGATACCGCCTGGACCGGTGAGATAGACATTCCCATGTGCATCAATTTTCATACCATCGCAAAAATCCGTCCATTCGCAATTGTACCATCTGACTGGACATCAAACACACGGACGTGCATACGTTCGGTGTCGTCAATATAAAGGATTGACTCGTCCGGTGAAAAGCAGAGACCATTCGGGCGATCAAAATCATCAACCAACAGTGTCAGCGTCTGACCGTCGGGGGAAAGCCGATAGACACCCTGAAAGTCAAGGTCCTGCTCCCCCTCAATACCGTAATCGGCTGTTAAACCGTAGGGCGGATCGGAAAAATAGATGCTGCCATCCGATTTCACAATCACATCATTTGGACTGTTCAACCGCTTACCGTCGTAATGTGATGCAATCGTAACAACCGTCCCATCGGCTTCGGTCCGTGAAACTCGGCGATTGGCGTGTTCACACGTTACAAGCCTGCCCTGCTTATCGTAGGTCAAGCCGTTGGATTTACCCGAAGGAACACGGAAGTTCGTGATACCTTCCTCCGCTGTCCACTTTTTCATCTGATTTGCAGGGATGTCGCTGAACAGCAGAAACTTACCTTCGGCATGCCAGACAGGTCCCTCCGTGAATTCACAGCCGGTTCCAAGTTGCTCTAGTTCTGCATCGGCATCAATCAGATCTAATATTTTGGGGGATCGAACATCCAGACTCATATACGCCTCCTTTATCTTCTGTATGCCGCGACAACGGATATGCTACCTGTCGCAGCATCACAGCAAACATGAAATGTGATGTGCAAAACGCGAAAGTTTGAGGTTATTATACCAAGTAGATGTGCGATAAAGTATCACACCG
>JAGWBT010000121.1:0-9349 GCA_021295755.1 Candidatus Poribacteria bacterium | reverse complement strand
CGAGAGGAACGGCAAAATCGTATCAGGTTTTTGCTGTTTTGGAAAAATATCAGACATATGGGCGGTAAGCGTGTAAATCATTATTGACAGGAATACGGATAGAAAGTATAATTTTCCTAAAGGAAATGCAAACTGATGGTAATTCCAAGTCAGAAGTATGGAAGAAAAAAGGAGATAAGGTAGGTTTGGCGTGCCTGGGGCGACTCGAACGCCCAACCTTTAGCTCCGGAGGCTAACGCTCTATCCAGTTGAGCTACAGGCACAGCCTAGATTGTAATAATAATTCACGCACTATAGTTTGTCAAGCAAATTCTGGTTATTTTTCGGGCGCATGGAACTTCTACAGGGACAAGAGTGTTCAATAAGATGAGAGAGCTTGTTCCGACTTCCCAAGGAGGCAGCTAATATGAGACGTCCTTTCCAAAAAGTGTCGATTGTGGCAGTTCTTGTTTTATTCGCATTTAGTATAGGTTCTGACGTTTTTTCAAAAGGCTTCAGATCCAGTGGCAGGAGCTACGGTAGTAGAAGTTATACAAGATCAACCCGAAGCAGCACCTCGTCATCAAGGACTTACGGCAGTTCATCAGTACGTTCAAGCTCCCGAACAGCTAGGGCAAGCACCAGCAGGAGCTACGGCAGTAGCACCGCTAGCTCATCACGATCGAGTACAGCACGGTCCAGCAGCGCTGTACGACAAAGACAGAGCGCAATGAGCAGTGCAAAAACCGGTTCCGCTGTCTCCACGAGAAACATGAGCAGCAGCCAAAGACGGTCTATGCAATCCCAACGACGCCAGCAGACGCGCAACCTCAAGGCGGAAAATCGTAGCCTCAAACGCCAAGTTAGACGTGCAGAGCGAGACACCGCTCGCGCCCGTCGCCAAGCACGTGAGGCGCAGTCTCCAATCACCGTCAATAATTTCGGTATGTATTATCCAATGGCAGGTTACTCGATCTATAGCCTAACTGCTAGTATGGTATTTGCAAATATGATTTCGGGAATCTACTTCCACGATTACTATAACCACCGGCTCCGCCACAGTTGGATGTGGTACTATCACCATCCGAACTACGATAGATCGCATTGGTCGCACGAGCGACAGATGGAGTACGAAAAGTGGCGAGCCTATTATGACAGCCAAGGTATCAAACCAGATTCGCGCTATGTCGATCCGGGAACAAACCGAGACGAGGACTACATTGAATCACATGTCACAGAGAACGCCGATAAATTTTATGGCGAGAATGCTGAAGAGGCGGTGACAGTTGAAGAACTTCCAGACGAAGAGACGCTCCGCAACATTGTATTAGCAAGCGACAGTCAGACCGCCTCAACCTCCGGGGTGCAAACACAATCCCAAACGCAAACACAACCCCAAAAGATTGTTGTTCAGAAAAAGACCTCTGGTGGCACCTGGTTCGTCCTTGTTTTTGGGAGCCTCCTAATTATTGGTGTTGTCGTTGTGATAATGTATAACAAAGGTTACTTCTAACTCAGCTCGGAGCGCAGCGTGGTGCGCCATCCCGCGTTAAAAAAAACATCATAACGCATAAACTAAATCGTCGAATCACTCGTTTTACAGTATTGAGTAGAGGGAAACGCAATGGCACTATTCCGCCGCAAATCAAGAGATGAAAAACCGAAGCGGCACGAATTGTTGGATATTCCGCTTGGAAGCATGATTGAGCTCTCCGATGAAATTACGTTTGAAATCAGCGACGCCGCTTCCCGGACGTTTGAGTTGACGGAGCGGAAAAAGTATGAAGGTCACAGTTTACTGCGTTACATGTATCGTCTTGAGGACGAAGATGAGGTAGTGGTGTTAGGCGTGGATCGGATTGGTGGCACAAACGAATATGAAATCTCCCGCTGGATCATTGACGGCGAAGAAGAGTTATCTGAGGATTTGCCTGATACAATCACGCTTCACTACCCCGATCCTGATGACGAAGACGCCGAAATTGCCGTTGAATACGAGCGGCAGGAGATTGTTCCGGCGGAGATGACCGTTGTAAATCTCCTAGAGATGGAGACATTCGAGGCAGAGTTGCACGAATACACCAGTGAAGATGATGAGATGATGTCTGTCGAATTGGTCGGGAATTGGTTGACCTTCTATGTCGGCGAATCAATCTCATTATCGGATGTCAACATCTACCCCGCTGAGGATGATGAAGAAGAATATATGTAGTAGCCCCAATCTTCGGAAGGTTCTAGTAATGTACAACACTTTTTCCCACTGCATAGGCATACTATTGCATGGGAGGTAGCCATATAATGAGATTAAAAAACCTTGGCGCACTTTTCTTACTCTCACTAGCTTCGATTTACTTCATCTGTCCGGTTCAGTGTGCAGCAATCCCAGAAGCGGATGGGCACACCGGCTCTGATAAGGATTCGAGTCATCATCAACATCGGATTGACTCGCAAACCGTTGATGAAACGAAGCTAGCCACTTGCTGTGAGTCTGGAAATGAACCACCTGCCCCTCACGAAAATCGTCGGGATGGGGAAGGACATTGTTGCCTCAACCAGTGGGACTCGCTTGGAGCAAGCGAACCCCAAGTCGCCTTGCAAATACAAAAAGACTCGTTCTCACTTGTTGTCTTAATCTCCTCAACGCCTCAAATTTCTGCTGACTTTGCCTCTTTCACGACTTATCTGCAGCTTCCCCACGAACCCTATACCGATCCACCCATCCCACAGCTCTCTCCTCGGGCACCTCCGTTTTTTCTCGCCTAATTTTCCTATACACCTTTTTTTTATTTGAAATGTATTGATCGGTTGGTGTATCTGTGCGCCTACGCCACAACACCGCCAGTCTATCTTTGATTATCTTTCATTCCAAACGGAGGTTATTCTCATGTTATCCAGAGTTTTCAATGGACAATTTCTACCCATACTTTTCACGCTGTTTTTACCGCTAGCTATCGGCTGCGGCACCAAAACCGTTGACGTCGCCACATCACAAGACCACCCAGCAAATCCCAACGCCCAACAGGGAGCATCAGCCGATCACCACAATATGCCGATGGCAAAGATGCATAAAGAAAATATGCCAATGACGGAAATGCACGAAGGGGATGCCGATCATAGCAGTGCAGCGCTCTCTCCTGATGGCGCGGACGCCTTGGGTGCGATGCTTGATGCCTACCTTGCCATCGGGAACCAACTGGCTTCCGATACGATGGACGATGTCAATGCGAAGGCACACGCAATAATCGAAGCCTTCCACGCTGTTGAGGCCGAAGTCCCTGCTGAATTGTGGAACGCTCACGAAGCCCACACAGAGATGATTCACGACACCGCGCATAAGCTTGGCAATCTCTCGGACATCAAAGCTGCCCGAATCGCCTACGGCTCACTGAGCGATAGCTTTAAGCACTTTATTGCAGCGGTGGGGGTCCCTGCAAATTATGGGAAGCCGGTCTACAGCTATGTGTGCGGGATGGCACCCGATGTCCCTAAAGCAGGGATATGGATGCAAATTGGTGAGCCCGTTCGTAACCCGTATTTCGGAAGCGCGATGCTCAGGTGTCACACCGCGAAAGAACGGATGTCCGTCTCAAGTGCCGATATGTCTGATGCCAAGGACATGGAATCGCACAAGCATAGTCATTAACACAGGTGAGGAGTTTGACAAATGAACGAAAAAATGAGATACGCCGCGTTATTTTTCGCGGCGTTATTCATACTAGCCGGCTGCGCCGGCGTATCAAAAAGAGTAGCTTTCAGCGAAGTCCAGCAGCAGGTAGATGAGCGTATCGGTTTTCCTGTTCATTGGAATGCGAATACCGATCCGGCTGATGAAGCAGCGCAAACGACTAAAGAATTGCTAGGCAAGCCGTTGGTCGCTGATGCCGCTGTGCAAATTGCGCTGTTGAATAACCGTCGTTTACAGGCAACCTATGAGGATCTAGGTATCGCACACGCCGCTGTCATTGAAGCGGGTACTCCTTCAAATCCTGCTTTTCATGGAGACGCAACCTTTGGGCTTCCACAAGATCCAGATACAGCACACCCCGCTCACGACCACTATGTATTTAAGATTGAGATGGATTTTCTCTCAGTTTTGTATGGGTCAATGCGAAAGTCAGCTGCAAAATCGGAGTTCGAGACGGCAAAACTCCGCGTGACAGCGGCCGTGATGGATTTGGCGGGCCAGACACGCAGGGCGTTTTATCGCGTTCAGTCTGAACAGCAGATGCTGGAAATGTTGCAGCAGGTTGTGTTGGCAAGCGATGCGGGCTACCAATTTGCTAGCCAACTCTACGAAGCCGGGAATATCCCAGAATTGGATCCGCTGCTTCAACGCACGCTTTATGAACAATCGAAGCTAGCACTTACTACTGCAGAGGTAACACTTGCCGAAAGCCGTGAACAACTCAACCGGTTGATGGGTATGTGGGGTCAAGAGACAGCTTGGACAGTTGAAGCTCGGCTGCCAGACATCTCAACGGACCCCATGAACCTTGATAATGTTGAACAGATTGCTATTGAAAAGAGCATAGACCTCGCGATCGCACGAGGAGAGATTGTGTCTTTAGGAAAACAACTTGGTGTGGCAAAGGCAATGTCCCTAGTTCCACGGTTAGAAATTGGTGGAGAGCTTGAACAGGAAGCAGGAGCATGGTCAGCGGGACCCGCACTTGGATTTGAGATTCCCTTGTTTAATCGAAAACAAGGTCAGCGGGCGGCGGCAGTAGCAAAATTGCGCCGACGGCAAGAGGAGTACCACGCACTAGCGGTTGAGATTCGTTCTGTGGTTCGCGGAGCGCAGCGTCGTTTACTGAATGCTCGACAAAACGCGCTGTCCTATCAGAATGAGATACTTCCGCTCCAAGAGAAGATCCTCGAACAGGTCCAGCTACAGTACAACGCAATGCAGGTGGGAACGCCACAGCTGCTGTTAGCGAAACAGCAACAGATTGATGCCGGTCGAAATTACATCCAAGAACTCTACAATTATCATGTTGCACGAGCCGAGTTTGATCAGATTCTTAACGGCCGGCTAGTTATGGATGTACAGGCCGATACACCCCTATCGCAAGGGGAGCGAACTGTTAACGTAGATGCAGGAGGAGGGCATTAAAATGAATCGAAGAAACATGCTGAAAACAGGGGCACTGGTCGGCGGTGCCGTCGCTTTAGGAGCGGCTAAATCCAGCGCGGCAGAACCCCAATGGGAGAAATCTTACGCAGGTGTTGCGCAACAGCCAGCATTGGAGCCGGGGTTGCCTAATAAGCACTATACGCCGGTCATCACGCCGAACATCTCCTCTTTGCCGTGGAAGATTGTCAACGGTGTCAAAGTTTTTCACCTAGTCGCTGAGGAGGTATCGCATAATTTCGCTGCCGGTCTAAGGGCAAACTGCTGGGGGTATAACGGAAAGGTTCACGGTCCCACGATCGAGGCGGTGGAGGGCGAGCGGATTCGCATCTACGTCACCAATAAACTTAAGGCTCCGACATCGGTCCATTGGCACGGGATATTTCTCCCGAACGGGATGGACGGTGTCGGCGGACTAACCCAGCGCGCTATCCAACCGGGCGAGACCTTCAAATATGAGTGGACGGTGCGTCAATCGGGGACCTATATGTACCATTCCCACCATGACGAAATGACGCAGATGGCGATGGGGATGATGGGAATGATGGTTTTCCATCCCAGAAAACCATCGTCCGATTACAAGGTAGATCGGGACTTCGCTATCATGTTAAGTGAATGGCGGATTGATCCCGGCACCTCCACACCCAATCCCAACGAAATGAATGATTTCAACGTTCTGACAATGAACGCGAAGTGTTATCCCGGAACCGAGCCGTTGGTCGCCAAAATGGGGGATCGGGTACGGATTCGCTTTGGCAATCTCTCAGCGATGGACCATCATTCGATTCACCTCCACGGGCATTACTTCAAGGTTACCGCAACCAATGGAGGTAGCATCCCAGTTTCGGCGCAGCATCCCGGTACCACTCTCTTTGTTCCTGTTGGTGACACGCAGGATATTGAGTTTATCGCCAGCGAGCCGGGGGATTGGGGGATGCACTGCCACATGACCCACCACGTCATGAATCAGATGGGACACGATTTTCCAAATGTAGTGGGTATTGAGAAAAAAGCGTTCGATCAGAAAGTTCGTCACCTGCTGCCTGCGTATATGATGATGGGAGAGCACGGCATGGGAGAACACGGGATTCACGTTGAAGCGGGACACATGCCAGTGCCAAAGAACAGCATTCCTATGGTCGGTGCACGGGGTCCCTTCGATTACATCACAATGGGTGGTATGTTTACCATCCTAAAAGTTCGGGAGCAGCTTGCCAGCTATGACGATCCGGGGTGGTACAAACACCCTCCGGGAACAGTGGCGGACGTTGCATCAGCAGAGGAACTTCGCCGCGATCTGGGATAAATAGGGTCCCAGTTTAGAAATGAAGGCACACAGTAGGTCAAGATTCGCATCTCGACATTTGCCTCCAATAAGTTGTAGGGAACAACGATCGTTGTTCCCTACGATACCGATTCTTATTAGGATTACGCCGTTTGCTTGTATTTTCGTGTTCACGCTGAACTCCCGGCAGAGCAACAGGTAGTAACTAGACGACTCGTCGCTACCTTCCCTTGATTCTCTTGACAGCGGCTATCTGTGGCAGTTATACTGATGTCAAAATAGTTTGCAAGGAGAAAAATCGATGAAACCCCAAGCCATTACATTTTGCCGAATCGCCTTTTTCAGTATGTTAATTGCGACCTTGTTCACTTTCGCATGGGCTGAGGAAACACCCCTGCCCCGTGAGAAGTTAATGTCCATTTTGCCAAACGCGACGAACTTTGTGGAAAAGAAGGCGGATCTAACGCCCGAAAAAGTCACTTCCATCGAAGCGGAGATCGGAACAAAGCTGCGTCCCGAAGACTTGAAACCGACATTTTACATCGCTGTCAATGAAAACAAAAAGCCAATCGGGTTAGCTCTGTTTGTATCTGTTAAGGGACCAAACGACCTCATCAGCGGTGGTGTGGGACTCGATATGACGGGAAAGGTAGTCAAGGTTGGGGTACATAAACACAACGAAATCGCTGGAATTGCCAACGACGAATTCCTCAAGCAGTTTAGTGGAAAAGGGATTGAGGATAAATTCAAAGTCGGCGAAGATATTGAACCATTCGCCGGAGAACAAGCAGCCTCTCAAGCCGTCGCACTCATGCCAAAAAAGATGCTTGCCCTCAGTTATGCTCTGTTTTTGAAAAGACCCGCGAAAAGTGAGGAAGATGCCTCAGAAATGATTGAACCTGAAGATCTAAAAGAGGTCATGGCGATGATGAAAGACGAATATGACCTTATCCGTGCGTATTTCCAAAAGGGGGCAGAATCAAAGGATAATGATAAGGCAGCGGCAGTGCAGGCAGCAAAACGGCTTGGCAAGTATACTGAATTAATCGACTATTTTGAACCTCCTAAAAATCCAAACGAAACAAAAGAATATACCTATTTTCAACAACAGTTCCACAGTGCCATCAATGAATTTGCCCAAACCCTTGAGGCAGAGGGCATCTCTGAGAAAACCCAAAAACAGTGGCAGGGAATCATTGATGTGGTCGATAAAGCACATCTCCGCTTCAGCGTGGAGGAGATTGACTTAGATGAAGACTTAAATTAGGAGGGATTGATATGACAAACGTGCCAGAGCAAGGGCAGAAGCGACGCACATTTGTTAAGGCTTGTATGGCAGCCATCAGCGGTATCATCAGTCTAGCAATGGGTGTCCCGCTGATAGGATTTGCCATTTCACCTGCATTCAAAAAAACATCAAAGAAATGGGTAGATCTCGGAATCCTGGATTTGCTAAAGGGGAGTCGCTATAAAAAGATCAACTACACCTTTAATGCCAAAGATGGGTGGGTTGAGACCAACAAGAAACGGTCTGTCTACGTGACAGATCAAGGGGATGGAAATTTCGTGGTGTATTCACGTGTCTGCTCCCATCTCGGTTGCCTTGTTCGATGGGATGAGGGGAAAGATCAGTTCTTCTGTCCATGCCACGGTGCAGTCTTCGACAGTTCGGGAAATGTCGTTGCGGGTCCACCGCCTCGACCGATGGAAAAGCTGCCAGTCAAAGTGGAAGATGGCGTGTTATATGTAAAGGAGTCTTGAACCTCTAAACGTTAAAACGCACCGTCAAAACATCGCCATCCGAAACAAGGTAATCTTTTCCTTCAAGCCGGAGCAGTCCACTATCCCTCGCTTCTGTTAATCCGCCGCAATCCACCAGATCCGCCCAGTGAATGGCCTCTGCACGGATAAATCCTCGCGCCATGTCCGTATGGATTGCTGCCGCCGCGTCAAGCGCGGTCATCCCACTTTTGAGTGTCCAAGCCCGCAACTCATCGGAGACAACAGTGAAGAAGGTCACTAGTCCGAGGGTGCGGTACGAAACATCAATCACTCTCGCCAGAGCGGATTCGTCGAGGCCCATTTCAACACGGAAAATTTTCGCATCCTTCGTGTCCAGCCGCCCAAGCTCCATCTCCAAACTGGCGGAAAGTGTGATTATTTCAATTTGTCGATCGGACACTTCGAGTCCAGCCCTTATTTCGTCTGCCCTTTGCAACTCATCCTCCCCAATATTGAAAACTAACAACAACGGTTTTTGCGTCAAGAATCCGTAACCGCGTATCGTCCGCTCATCTTCAGAGGAAAGCCGCAGCTCTCTAATAGCAGTGCCCTTTTCCAGCGCGTTTTTACATTGTTCTAACACCGAGCGTTCATGTTCTAACACTGGAATTTTCTGTGTCCGGAGTTCCCGGTTGAGCCGATCTAAGCGGCTGTCAATAATCCCCAGATCTGCAAAGGCAAGTTCGATGTCGATCGTTTCGATATCCCGCTCCGGGTGTACATCGCCGTCAACGTGGGGCACAGCGTCATCTGCGAATACACGCACCACATGTGCAAGCGCGTCAACCTCACGGAGTTCAGCGATGGCTCCCGTTTCCAATCCCTCAAGCGCAATATCCCCCTTGGAAACACCGGCGATATCCACATAATCAATGCTTGTTGGAGTCACCCGTTGCGGGTTGAATACCTCCGCTAACGCTGCCAACCGCTCGTCCGGCACTTTCACCGAACCGACATTGGCACCCTTTTTGGCGGCATAAGTCCCTGTTTCTGCTTCAGACTGTGTCAGCGCATTGAACAGGGTAGTTTTTCCAACATAGGGAAGTCCAACGATACCAATTTTCATTTATCAAACCTTCTTTCTAGGCGTCCATTGATGATAGAAAAAGGGATTGCAAGATGTAACAAGAGTTGACTTGACTTCCAGAGTAATGTACAATTGCCCCGCATTC
>JAGWBT010000120.1:18354-22568 GCA_021295755.1 Candidatus Poribacteria bacterium | reverse complement strand
ATATCTGCATAAACAGTCCTCAATTTATGGTAGATTTTAGAATTAATTAGACACTGCCAATCGGAGAGGTTAGAAAACCGCGCCTACCGGGGATGGAAAAATCCGGGCTATGACCCCGGTAGGTGCGGTTAGAACCCGCACCGCATAGGCGCAGTTGGAAACAGCGCCTACCCAACACAGGGAGCGAAAACGTCTATTTATTTTTATAGTAGATTTTAGAATTACTGATACACTTTCAATGCACAACCAACCCCCTAAATCCCCCTTGTCAGGGAGACTTCAGAAACTTCGAGCGGCTCGGAGTTATTGGTCAATGTCCCCTTATTTCTCGTGTTTACTATATGATTCACTATAACTTCTGGAATCCTAGTTTTTGATTGGATGTTCACAGGCTACCAATCTGCTAGGATCAGAACGAAAATTCCTTGAGTTGTCTCCCGGTTTTTGATACACTACTACGGAGTTGAAACAGGTAAGCACGAATCTATCTGCGCGTTTCTATCAGGGAATATAGACGGGTACACTATCACCTTGGGAGGTTTGAATGTCACAAGCGGTCAGTGAGCCGACGGTTGAAAACTACAAAGGCATCTTGCAACAGTATTGTCAGAAGTGGGCGTTAAGGGACTTAACCTATGAAACGGATCAACAGGGTACGCCCAATGAGCCGAGTTGGGTTGTGACTGTTAACTTTGGGGAAACAACTTACACCACACCCGCACCGATCCGTGGGTCCAAGCGCTGGGCAGAACAGATGGCAGCCAAGCAGGCCCTGGAACAGATAGAATCCCACCAAGAGGCATTTCTGGCAGGCTGCTCTGAATCTCGATCAAATCAGGGTGATTGTGAGACACCTGAAATGCAGGTGCCGTCAAGGGAGGTATCTGCCCCAGATTTCCTCAATGTACCGACCGAGCTTGTTACCACGGCGCTCGGCATTGCTAACCATCGATTGGCTGGACAGCAGCGCGGGACTCGCTATCGCGACTCGCTAGAATCGAAACGAGGTAACCAAGCGTTCGCACAGCACCTAGCAGAGCTCACAATACAGATTGTACGTGAGATTGCTAACGCTGCAGACGCTTCCGGCGTGAAGTTCGGTGACACCTCCCAAGCTGAATCCGGCGAATGACAGGCGACCTTAAATCTACTTCCAAATGTCACACAGCTGGCTTACGCGCAGCGGTTCAGTCAAGCTTTTTCTTGGGTTTGTAATGCAGTTATGTTGAGTGTGCGAATAGACGCGCTTACTCGCCATTCATATAGACAGATTCACAAGGCTCCCAACCGTTCAGACCTGGGGGTATATCAAATGGAAGGAATAAATAATGTCTGATAACCCGAAGCATACGAACCGGCTCATCGGTGAAACGAGCCCCTACCTTCTGCAACACGCGCACAATCCTGTCGATTGGTATCCGTGGGGCGAGGAAGCACTTGGGCAAGCGAAACAGCAGGATAAACCGATTCTGTTGAGCATCGGCTACGCTGCTTGCCACTGGTGCCATGTCATGGAGCATGAATCCTTCGAGAGCGAACAGATTGCCGCGATCATGAACGAGCATTTTATTAACATCAAGGTTGATCGTGAAGAACGCCCAGACTTGGACGAAATTTACATGAACGCGGTCCAGATGCTTACGGGACAGGGCGGTTGGCCCATGACCATGTTTCTGACACCGGATCTGAAGCCGTTCTACGGCGGCACCTATTTTCCTCCCGATAACCGCTATGGTCGTCCGGGGTTTCCGCGTGTGCTACTCGGAGTGGCGGAGGCGTACAGGGAACGTCGGGATGCGGTGGGAGAACAAGCGGATCAGATTATCACCAATCTGAATCAGTTATCGGCAATGGAGGGACATGGGCATCAATTGACGACGGACATGCTGGACCAAGCGTATCAGGATTATCTGTCACGGTTCGATCATCATGACGGTGGGTTTGGGAGTGCGCCTAAATTTCCGCCGAGTATGGGACTCTTGCTCTTGTTGCGACACTGGCATCGTACGGGTAACGCCAATGCGCTTAATATGGTGGAAGTAACGTTGGAAAAGATGGCACGCGGCGGGATGTATGATCAGCTTGGTGGTGGATTCCATCGCTACTCGGTTGATGAGCGGTGGCTTGTTCCACATTTCGAGAAGATGCTTTACGACAATGCTTTGTTGAGTGTGGCTTATTTAGAGGCGTATCAGGCAACAGGGAAAGCCTTCTATCGGCAGATCGCTGCGGAAACGCTGGACTACGTTTTGGCTGAGATGTACGATGTGGAAAAGGGTGGGTTCTACTCCACACAAGATGCGGATAGTGAGGGTGTTGAGGGCAAATTTTTCGTTTGGGAGCCGGACGAGGTGGAACAGCTCCTTGGGGAGGAGAAAGCCAGAATTTTCTGCGAGTATTATGATATTACCGAGCTTGGCAATTTTGAACACAAAAACATCCTACACGTCCAGACACCGGCAGATCTGTTCGCCAAGAAATTAAGTATAGATTTAGGTGAGATAGAAGACATACTCGCCGAAGGGAAGCGGAAACTCTTTGAAGTCCGAGAGAAACGGATTAAGCCCGGTCTAGACGACAAGATTCTTACCAGTTGGAACGGTTTGATGATTCGAAGTATGGCGATGGGCTATCAGATTCTCGGTGATGAACGTTATCGTGAAGCTGCAGAAAAATCTGTGAGGTTTGTATTGTCGGAACTTTCTCAAGATAATGGCTTGTTGCTCCGCACGCACCGTGCGGGCAAAAGTCACTTGAACGCCTACCTTGAGGACTACTCTTATTTCGTCGCCGGCTTAATCAATCTCTATGAGGCAACCTTCGTTGTTGAGTGGCTGCAAGAGGCGGAACGGCTGAATCAGATCATGATCGAGCAGTTTTGGGACGAAGCAAACGGTAGTTTCTTTTTTACTAGCAAGAACCATGAAACCCTTATTGTTCGGTCGAAGCCGGGTTATGACGGCGCAACCCCTGCCGGTGTGTCAATGGCTATCCATAATTTGGTGCGGCTCGACAGGCTCCTCAATCGACCTGACTTCCGGAAGAAGGTAGAGACCACTCTTGATGTCTATTACCATCAAATTGAGCATTCGCCAAGCGGATCGGCGCAGATGCTCTGCGAACTTGATTTTCTGCTGTCCACACCCAAAGAGATTGCGATCGCTGGCCAGCAGGAGAATGAGGATACTCAGGCTGCGTTGGCAGCTGTTCACAGCCGCTATATTCCCAACAAGGTGATCGCTTTGGCTAGCGACGGAGAAGATATCGGCGATTTGATTCCGCTTCTTGAAGGCAAGACGCAGGTTGATGGGAAGGCGACGATCTATGTGTGTGAGAACTACACTTGCAAAGCGCCCACAACAGATGTAGCGGAGTTGGCGGAGCTGCTTCAGTAGAGGGATAGGCCTATAACCATTGGTGCTAGTTTGCAGCTGCTGATAACGTGAAACGTGATGCGTGAAACGTAAAAATCATGGGTTCATCGGTTCATTTAGCCCCAGCGGAGCGACATGTCTATAGCATTTCCCCGATAAATCGGGATTCAAAGCGACTTGAACAATGTGGAAAAAACTTTCTCACTAAACTAGCACCAAAGGTTATATAGATGACACAAGGAGCCTACTGTGAACGAAGATGAACTTGAACGAAGAGAACAGGCGTTACTTTACCTGCTTGAGGGGGAAACACACCAGATGCGCGGTGAGTTTGGACGTGCGATTGCGTTGTACATGAAGTCAATTGCCCTCTATCCGACGGCGAAAGCGCACACATGGCTCGGCTGGACCTATAGCATGATGGGGCGGTTTCAAGACTCGATTGATGAATGCCACAAAGCGATTCGCTTGGACGCCGATTTTGGTAATCCCTACAATGATATTGGTGCGTGTCTGATTCAACTCGGCGAATATGATGCGGCTATCCCTTGGTTGGAGAAAGCCATTGAAGCACCAGACTACGAGGCGCGGTGTCATCCCCACATGAATCTGGGTCGTGTTTGGGAGCAACGGTTAGAGTGGGATAAAGCGATCGAAAGCTACAAACGTGCCTTATATGAAAGTCCTGATTATGAACCCGCATTTGTCGCGCTTAGAAAGTTGCGAGCCAAGCTGAATTAGGGCGCGTTGACATTTGGCAGCACGTAGGTTGGGTTGAACGGGGAACCGTGAAACCCAACAATATCCCCTCTTCGTAGGTCGGGCATCTTGCCCGACCCA
>JAGWBT010000120.1:10697-18325 GCA_021295755.1 Candidatus Poribacteria bacterium | reverse complement strand
TGTTCACTACGAATCGGGCCATAGATGCACGTATATTTCGCAGGGAACGGAGATCCCCGTTCCATTTGTTAAATGTCAACAGAACCTAGCAACCTTGCTTAAAAATGAGGAGAAGACTATGGCAATTTTGGAAGGTGGTCAGATTATTACAAAGGTCCTGAAGCAAGAGAATGTAGAATATCTGTTTACACTCTGTGGTGGGACGATTGAATCAATTTATGAAGGGTGTCTGAACGATGGCATCAAGATCATCGACACGCGCATAGATCCATCTGCGACAATGATGGCGGATGCGTATGCACGGGTGACCGGGGGCGTGGGGGTTAGTGGTGTTACCCGTGGACCGGGGCACGCTGCCATGATCTATGGTCTAGCGACAGCCCACATGATGGGCAGCCCACTCTACTCGATAAGTGGCAACAGCGACGCGGATCAGATCGATATGGGCGGTTCTCAGGAATACAACCAAACGGGGTTAGTCAAGCCGATTACCAAGTGGACGCGGTTGGTCGCACAGACAGACCGGCTGCCGGAGTATGTCGGCACCGGATTTCGTAAGGCGTTGGGAGGGCGTCCGGGACCCGTCCATCTGAATGTTCCCTACGACGTTTTGTACGACAAGATCGACGATGCGGAAATCGCTTATCCTGAACCGGCAAACTCTCGTGCGAATGGTAGAGTACACGGCGATCCAGAGCAGATAGATCGCGCATTGAAGTTGTTGGCGGGTGCAGAGAGCCCGGTAATTATCGCTGCCGGTGCGACCCACTGGCAGAACGCATCAGGCGCACTCCTAGATTTTGTGGAGGCAACGGGGATACCATTTTTCTCAAGAGGCGGCGATGTCAACGCAATTACCCGTCCACATCCGCTCTTTTTTGGAATGGCGAGCACCCGATTCGGCAACGCCTCAAAGGAGCTGCGCAATGCTGATGTAGTGCTTGCCTTGGGGGTTAAATTCGATACAAACATCAGCTACGGTAAACCGCCGCTTTTTCACAAAGATGCTAAGTTTATCTGCGTCGATATTGATGCTGAGGAGATGGGCAAGAACTGTCCCTTTGATGTTGGTATCATCGGTGACTTGCAACCCGTCCTGAATGAGATGACAAACGGTGTTTCCCGCCACGATTTTCATAAACCGACAGATTGGGTTGAACGCCTGAGTCTCGTCCGTCAAGGTTTTCGGCAGCGACTCGCTGAAGCGGAGAACTCCGACGGTGTTCCCGTTCATCCGCTGCGCATTTGCAAAGAGGTACGTGAACTCTTCGGGGATGATGCCACAATCTCCCTTGATGGCGGAGATGCCTCGCTCTTTTCACACATGGCGCTTGATCACTACCACCCACCCTACCTACTATTCACAGGTCCCATCGGTGGAATTGGGCAGGGAGTCCCCTTCGCGTTGGCTGGTAAGGTAGCGAGACCGGATCATCCGAGCGTCTTAATCACCGGTGACGGTTCGTTCGGTTACGGCATCATTGAGTACGATACCGCACTCAAGCATGACTTGCCGATTATTTCAGTTGTCTCAAGTGACGAGGCGTGGGGCATTGTGAGGCACCCACAGATCCAGCGCTACGGTTTGGATCGTGCTGTTGCGACGGATCTCCGGGCGGTTAGTTATGAACGGGTTGCCGAAGCACTGGATTGTTACGGTGAACTTGTCACGAAGCCCGATGAGATTGGTCCAGCGCTGCAGCGTGCTGCCGATTCAGGCAGACCGGCGGTAATTAATGTCCCGACAATCTTCACAAGTGCGGCAGCATACTGCCCGCAATAGGTTATTAACCAATGGTGCTAGTTTGCAGCTGTTGATAACGTGAAACGTGATGCGTGAAACGTAAAAATCATTGGTTCATCAGTTCATTGTTCCCTACAACCTCTGTAAAATGTCAACAGAGCCTAGCACCAAAGGTTATTAATGCGCTTCCCAAGATGTCCGCTTCAGGGGATCATGGACGTCAATCGTTAGTGAAGGACCAAAGCCCTCAATCTCAAGACGCAGGTTATCTCCATCCTGAATCGGTGCCAAGGCGTAGTGATGGGTGCCTGTGTTTACGACGTTGCCGGGTTCAAGCGTTATAACCTTGGTAACCTCTTCTAACACCTCCGGTATAAAACGCGCCATGGAGTCAGAGGAGAAGTCATGCCGAAGCTCGTCGTTGACCCAGAGTTTAATTCCGAGGTCGTTTGGATCGGAGACCTCGTCGGCGGTGACCAGTGCGGGTCCCATCGGAGCGAAGGTATGCCAGCTTTTGCCAAGGAAGAACCCGCCGGGAAGACCGCGGGCAGACACATCGATAAATTGCGTGTAGCCGAAGACGTGATCCATCGCTTCCGCCTGTGAGAGGTGGCTCGCTGTTTTGCCGATGACCACACTGAGTTCAGGCTCGAAGTGGAAAACGGTTGCGTTTGTCTCGGGGAGTTGGACCGTATCGCCCTTGCCAATGATGCCGGTGGGGGATTTGAGAAAGGCGTTAAATTCGCCGCGATCCGGGGCTGCAGGTTCTATGTAATTGCCGGCAAGACAGACCAATTGATTTGGTCTGGGTAGGGGAGCCCTGAGACGAACGCTATTGAGTGCTGTCCCTGCATTTCCTTCAGCAGCCTGCGCGATCTGCGGCTGTAGGTTGTCCCAATCTTTGATAAGTGTTTCGATAAGTTCTTGAGGGCTGTGGTAGGAAACACCTCCCAGCGCCGAGGCGACATCGACAATCTGCTCGCCGTTGATTACGCCCAGTTGATAGTCATTGAAAAATGCAAGTTTCATCTGATATTTTTCCTTTCAATCTCTGATGATAGTACTGGTTTGTGCGGAACATGCCCATCCTCTCGGACTTTTCGCACATGTTGTCAACTATGATTTGCATTGCAAATTTCAAGACACTTGCAATGCGCTTGGTATTTCAATCCACTCTGAATAAAGGGCAAAGAACGATAGGCAGGTGTTCTCCTGCCCCGGACTACATACAGAACATCTCAATCATCTGTCCATATACCCCAACAGCTTCTGAGAGTTGTGCGATGTCGATCCACTCTCCGACGGTATGTGCTTGGACGATATCGCCGGGTCCGAGGATAACGAGTTGTAAGTGATGCTTGAAAGCGTGTGCGTCCGTGCCAAATGGGACCGTCCCCGGTTTCGATGTGCCAGTGGCTTTCAGCCCTGCTTGGACGATCTCGGCATCGGGCGAGACGTAGAACGGCGTGCCTTTATTCGAGGTAGTTTCGAGACCGTACTTTTCAGCGATTTCGGTTATCATTGCAATTACATCGTCGCTACGATCATTCGGCATTGGTCTAAAACTGAGAGTACAGACCGTTTTCGCTGCGGCGACGTTTGGTCGGCATCCGCCGTCATCAAGCACCATATTGAATCCGTTCGTTGGTGGGTTAAACTCCTTATTCATGAAGGATTCGTCGGTTTTGAACAGCTTTGCCAACTCCGCCATCTCGGCGAGGAATGGTGCAATCAGGAAGTTTGCTGAAACCCCTTTATCTGTGCTGGTATGCGCTGCCCGTCCTTTCGCGGTTACTATGACCCGTCCGCCTCCCTTGTGGGCGTATACAGGCGTCAATCGCGTCGGCTCGGCGATGACACCGTTTTTTGGTCGTTCCGCATTGAAGAGTTCTGAATCCTCTGCAACTTGGCGAGCTCCCGCGCCGCTGATCTCTTCGTCCGCGGTGATGACGATAAAGAGTGGTTTCTTCAAATCGGCGGCATTAATTTCTGCGCCCGCCGTAATTGTCGCAGCCAGCGGTCCTTTCATATCGCAGCTGCCACGGCCAAATAGGCGACCGTCCTGAATTACTGGATCGAATGGGTCCCACTCCCCCTCCAAGCCGGGAACCGTGTCGGAATGGGAGAAGAGTCCGAAACCATTGGAACCCTTCCCCTTCTTGCCCACCAGACTCACCTTTTGCTCCCCATTGGCATCGAGGTACTCTAGGCGCTCGACCTCAAACTCACATCGCTTTAGTGTATTTTCGAGGAGATCTGAAACCTCCTTATTGCTCCGCTGGCTAACGGAATTAATGGCCACAATATCCCTAGTCAGTTGAACGACATCAAGTCCCATCAAGTGTGAACTCCTATCCAAAAATTTGACTCATTCTGATGTATAAACGACCATTTATCGCATCGTCAGAATGGATAATATGTATTGTGAAATTTAGTTTTTTCAAAACAGATATGCAGATCTCAATAAATTGCACACGCGAGATGCGGTTCGTAGTCGGTGAAGGCCACCCCCTCTGTCGGTGGTGCGGTAACTGGACATGGAGTTCTCTGGCCGTAGTATCTTCCCATGTCCGGAAGGTCTGGTGCCTATCATTGATCTCGCCCTGCATCTGATCGAAACTGCGTTATGCTATCACATATTCAAGCAGAGGTCTATAAAAAAATTAGTCCTTTAATTTCTTGACTTTTCATTAAAATACGGTTAAAATGGCCGGTGGTTCATATCCTCAGGCTTGGCTACAGAAGTTCTTTGGGGATGGGAAACGTTCAGGGTCGTGACACATTGGTTTCTAACAACATGACCGCAGGAGGGAGAAAAGAATGAAGTGGAAGTCTAGCACTTACGTAATCTGCCTGCTAGTTGTCGCGGGCTTCATCGCTTGCGGAGGGGATTCAGACGACGACGCAGATAAGCAGCCAACAAAGCCTGCAACATCGACTAGCGGCGGTGAAGCCATCAAAATTATAGTTGATTTTGAAGCCGAGGAAGCGGCGATTCGAGAGGTTTTTACACTGCATGCCGAAGCTATCGAAACGAAGGATCCTGACGAGTTTATGCAGTATTGGTTGAAAAGCAAGAGCGAAGATGTCTTTGCCGCTTGGGACTTTTGGGCGGGGGCATTCGAAAAACACCTCGGCTGGGAAGGGGTCAAAACCGGATGGGTAGGTATTTTTCGCATCCGTAGCGGCAAAATGACCGTTGAATTCGAGAGCGTTGCAATCGATAAAACCGGCAAAAACGCCAGCTTACGGGGGCGCTATCAATGGGCGGTTAGCGGTGGTCTAATCGCATTAATGGTCAAAGATCGCAAAGAAGGCTGGAAAATTAAACAGGCTGATTACACGAATGGTAAGTTTGGGAAACAGGTCGATGAACTGAAAGATCCAGCCTATGTGAATCCTCCACCGGATGATGAGCAGAAGTAAACATGGGTTAGTTAGCTACGGACGGAGAACTGTTTGCTACCAACATAACCACAGGAGGGAGAACCAATGGAACGGAAGTTTACAATTTACTTAATCTGTCTGCTATTTCTCGTGGGTTTCATTGCATGCGGAGAGGATTCGGACGACGACGCGGATGAACAGCCTGCAAAACCCGCGACATCGGCCGGTGGCGGTGAAGCCATACAAATTACAGTTGATTATGAAGCTGAGGAAGCAGCAATTCACGAGCTTTTCACCCTGCATGCCGAAGCCATCGGGACGAAGGATCCTGACGAATTTATGCCATATTGGTTGAGAAGCGAGAGCGAAGATGTCTTTGTCGCTTGGGATTTTTGGGCCGGGGCATTTGAGAAGCATCTCGGCTGGAAAGCAATCAAAAAGGGGTGGGAAGGTATTTTTCGCCTGCGCAGCGGCCCTATGTCCGTTGAATTCGAGCGCATCACAATCGATAAAACTGCCAGAAACGCTACGCTATACGGTCGGTATCAATGGGCGGTCAGCGGCGGTTTTATTGCCTCCATCGTAAAGAAGGACCGCGACGACGGGTGGAAAATCCAGCAGGTTGATTACACCAATAGAAAGTTTGGCGACCAAGTCGATGAACTTGAGAATCCTGCGTATGTAAATCCTCCACCCGAAGATGGTCAGAAGTGAACAATGGTTGCATTACCTATGGGAGGACTGCCTGCTGACAACATGACCGCAGGAAGGAGAAAACAATGAAACGGAGCTTTAGAATTTACTTAACCTGTACGCTATTTATCGTGGGGTTCATTGCTTGTGGAGGGGATTCGGCGGATGACGCAGATAAGCAGCCCACACAGCCGTCAACCCAGCCATCGACATCGGGCGGTGGCGATGTCCTACAAATTGATGTTGATTATCCGGCGGAAGAAGCCGCGATTATCGAGGCTTTTACCCTACACGCCGAGGCCATTGGAACGGAGGACTCCAACCAATTTATGGCTTACTGGTTGCGAAGCGAGAGCGAAGATGTCTTTGTTGCTTGGGTGTTTTGGGCGGGGGCGTTTGAGAAACACCTCGGTTGGCAAGCGGTTAAAAAGGGGTGGGAAGGTATTTTTCACATACGCAGCGGCAATATGAGCGTTGATATCAATAGCGTCGCAATCAATACAACCGGCAAAAAAGCTAGTTTACGTGGTAGCTATCGATGGGCGGTTAATGGTAATGTAATCGCGTTAATGGTCAAAGACCGCGACGAAGGATGGAAAATTCAACAAGCTGATTACACGGGTGAACAGTTTGGTAAACAGGTTGAGGAAATTGAAAATCCTGCCTATGTGAATCCGCCACCCGAAGAAGATTAGAAGTGAATCCCAGTTGAGTTCCTTATGGATTGAGCGGCGGTTTAGGAGGCCTTGGTGATGAATGGCACCTGGCTTCCAGCGTAACGGCTGCAAAGACGCCAGAAAACGAATTTTTGTCGAAAACGCGGTGTCTCTATCTTTTTTTCTGGGTCGTCAGAAAAGAACGTAAAATTCGAGAACAGTTTAGAAGTATAAGATATCAACCACACCACTGCCATCAAATGCGGGGCTTTGTTAGACTATCAACCGATAATGATATGAAATCCAATGCCGGCGATACCGGCGCCCACATATCGCAGTAACTGTGCGCCGTCCTTGAGTCTTTCCGCGATAATCCCAATCAAAACACCCGCAACGTGAATGCCAGCGGTTCCCAGCACAAATCCGCAAGCGTAGAACAGAGGCTTGGACAGAGACGGCATTTCAGTTCCGTGTGCATGACCATGAAAAATAGCGAAGATACCCACAAACACCATAGCTAACAGTGGTGGTAGTTTTTTTTCTAGGGCAATTGCAACGCCTAAAGCCAGCACAGAAAACTCTATCCCCAATTCAACTGCATTGGTACGCCGTTTATTCCTAGAACGCCACCGCCGAGCATAACAAGCACAAAAGTTAATGGTACTCTCCATATAGCTTGCCCGCCCATTTGTGCGCTCAGAATCCCGACGCTCAACATTGCTAGAAGATGGTCAAATCCAAGAACTGGGTGCGTCAGTCCGGCTGTAAATCCGCCGCCAGCCCCTTCGTGTGCATAGGAGATAGTCGGAAGAAGCGATACGATTCCCGCTGTAGCTAGAACGATTTTCCTCATGAACTTTCCTTTCGTGTCATTACCGCTGTGTGTTGAACTTCACGGTTCCCGTTTAATCCAGCTTAATTCGCTATGCACTCTAGTTAGAGCATACGAAGCGTAGTTACTATGAGCAACTTGGGTTATTATACTATGCTGTGAATGAAGTAGTCAGTTTTTTGCCGCTTCCTAAACATCGGAACAACGTCTAGAAAACGGTTTCTCTATCCTTAACCTAAGTTGCTAGGGCGTGTTGACATTTTGAAGCTGCTCATTCGGCAAACGCTGTAATCATCAGCTAATCTGCCAAATGTAG
>JAGWBT010000120.1:0-10590 GCA_021295755.1 Candidatus Poribacteria bacterium | reverse complement strand
TCGATTTTGGAAAATCGACCTACATAAGTCTGTAGGGGTTGTGTCTCCCCACCCGTCAGGTGGGAGCAACTCGCCCCGAAGATTGGAGACGTACCGACAAATTACGGTCACGCCGCATATAAATGTCAACAGAACCTAGTTATTAAAAATCCATCAGAACCTGTAGGTCGAGATTCACATCTCGACACAAAACTGTTTACTATGAAGGTGAAAGTTCGGGGAGGTAATCTGGTGTAATCTCATCTTCCTCGCAGAGCACAACCGCTCTTGATATTACACCATACAGTTCTCGCACATTTTCCGGCCAATCATATTTGCGCAGAAGATCCATCGCTGCACCAGATACTTTGGGTGGTTTCTTGCTATCTAGTTCAGCTTGTTGTTGGACGAAATGCTCCACCAGAGCCGGGAGATCTTCAAGGCGCTCTCGGAGCGGTGGTGACTGCACTACACAGATACTCAGTCGATAGTATAGATCTGATCTGAACCTCTTTTGATCGACAAACTGCTTGAGATCGCCATGGGTCGTGCCGATAATACGGACATTGGCATAAATCGGTTTTGTCCCGCCGACACGATTAAAATAACCGTTTACCAGAAAATCGTGCAACCGATTTTGGGTTTCGAGTGGGAGTGCATCGATTTTATCGAGGCATACAGTGCCGTCATTCGCTATTTCTAGCATTCCTTTTTTCTGGCTAACCGCCCCTGTGAAAGCCCCTTGTTCATGACCAAATATTTCACTATTAACAAGCGTTGGAGCCGCTGCTGCCATGTGAAAAGGGACAAAGGGACCACTTGCATACTTGCTATTATAGTGGATTATCCGGGCAATTAGTTCCTTTCCCGTCCCCGTTTCTCCTTGGATTAGGACGGGTGATTGCGTTCCAGCAATCTTCTGGAGGTTCACGCGAAACTGCTGTGTCCATTTACTTGTGCCGACTAATTCAACCTTTGAAATTGACGGCGTCAGTGACTGCTGCGTTTCCATTGCGCTCAAGAGTTCTTCAGCTTCATCAACGGTGAGTTTGTGGTCGTGAAGCAGCGTGAGTACCTTCCGTTGTGCTGCGTACATGATTGGATATTCGGTTGGTTGAAATGAGCGGGGCAGTGTTTGCATGGCTGCGATGCCTTCCTGTGGAGACATCTCTCCGTGTTCGATTGCTTCAAGGATCTCAAGTTGTTCCTGCCGTTTTGGTTGAGGCGCGTACCCCAGCGCGTCTATGACCTCATCCAGCTTCTTTCGTACCGTTGGGTATGAGATTCCCAGTTCTTTTTCGACCTCCTTGATGTTGCCCCTAGCAACAAGGAATGCTTCGACGAATTGCTGCTGATCCGAGGGCAGTAATCCAAGTTTGGAGATTGGGAAACGCCCCTCCATTGCCATTTCGCAGGCGGTGCATTTCAGTTTGACAGGTTCAAGCCGCCCGTCGCAGATTGGACAGTTACTGATTGGTTTGCGCATAGTTGTTTACCTTTACCTCAGTGGTTTAATTCTATGGAAGTTTTATTGTGTGGACAAATTCCGAAAGTCTATGACATGACGTAAGGGTGACGTCAGGTGGAAAACAAAGGAAAAGAACGCCACGACCGCACCGATAACGAGTGTGAGTTGCAGTCCTATCGTTTCACCTAGGGCTCCACTGATCATTGCACCAAATGGGATCACACCAAAGACAAGCACTCGCCGACTGGCATTGACTCTTCCGAGCAATTCGCGTGGAGTAATCGCCTGCCGGAGACTAATTTGATTGATACTATAAACCGTCAGTCCAATGCTTTGAGATGCTTGTGCCAGTATCAATATTGGAATTGTGAACATACCGACCTCAGCCGCCAACGGTACAATTCCCATCCCGATGCTCATAAGCAATGTGCTACCAATAAGCATTGGACCAGGTCCATAACGCTGTGCACCTAGATTCGCGATGGCTGCACCGAGAAGAGATCCCGCACCCGCGCTGGCCAAAATGATGCCAAGCCAAGTTGGGTTTATCATTAACTCGTGATTCAAGTAAAGAATAAACACCGTTCCATGTATCGCCCCAGCAAAGCTGCCAATGGTCGTTCCAATGACCATCGCCGATAAGATTGGGTGAAGGAAGATTGTGCGAAGTCCTACACTGATTTCACGCCAAATTCCTTGAGTACGTTGGTTGCGGATTTGAACCGACTCCGTTGAGCGGGGGAACACCAAGCAGGCACCAGAAATAAGGAATGAAAGTCCATTAAACGCCACAGTAAACGGGGCAGTAATACGTTCAACTAAGAATCCTGTGAGTCCAGGACCGATGATTTTCGTTGCAGATCGACTGACCGAAAGTTTCGAGTTCGCATCGACTAAATCCTCGTGCGGAACGAGGGAGGGTAGGAGTGTTGTGGTAGCTAGAGTAAAAGTAGCTGACAACATTCCACCTAGGAAACTGATGAAGTAGAGCAGTTCAATCCTAAGGGCACCCGCAAGAGTCGCTACTGGGATTGTTGCTAAGAGAATGCCCCGACCAAGCTGTGTTACCATCATCAGGGGTTGCCGTCTGGCTCGATCGATCCACACCCCGATAAACAACCCGAATAAGAGTATCGGTGCATTATCGAGTGCTCTTAGAATGCCCATTTCGCGTGCCCCGGCACCAAGTGTTATAATCGCAACAAGAGGTAATGCTACCTCAGATATAGCGTCCCCAAACGCAGAGATTGTCTCAGCCGACCAGAGTTTTAGGAAATTCACATGACGCCAGAGGCGTCCGGACACTGTTTTCACCTGAACTCCTCCCCTATACTGCTTTGTGCATTGATTTCAATAGTGTCCCCGCGATAAAGTAAGGTGGAATCCTACAGCGAATATAGCGAGACAGTTTGGGTATTATATCCTCAATCATTGAATTTAACAATACAAATATTATTCTATGTTAATAAAATTGGATATATATTTAACATTATCAATATTTTTAATAAATTACCTAATATTGGCTGAAAGCCTTTTTAAGCTATCCAAAACTCACAGACGTTATTTGGAATGAACTATGAACCGTCGCCGAATTGTCTGTATTGTCTGTTGTGTGAGTTTATAATCTACCCAACGGAACAATTGTGTGATAAAATCTATAATAGTCGTCAGTTTGGGTGCCTCCGGTTGATCGGGTAGGGCTTGTCATCCCGATTGACAGTAGAATTGAGGAAACTATCTCATAATTTCCAAATTAAGCTAGCACCATTGGTTAGGAAAAATCCACTTGCCAAAGGTACACACCCATGAAAGACACGCCTACTACCTTCCAAAGTGGTTTAACGCTCAAATCCTTTGTCGTTGCTCTGGTGCTCACGCCGATCAATGTGTATTGGATCATCGAACTTGAAGTGGTTCGATACACATTCCCCACCTGGACACACCCGCTGTTTAATGTGATTTTCATCCTCTTCTGGCTCCTCCTCATTGGACGCGCTCTTGGCAAAATCTCCCCGACGCTTACTCTGTCTCAGCAAGAGTTCTTCACCGTCTATTTTATGTTATGTATTGTCACCTGTCTCTGCTCCTACGACATCATGGAAATCTTGATTCCGATCTTGGGGCATCCATTTCGGTTTGCTACGCCCGAAAACGACTGGCGCGAGCTGTTTTGGAAACACCTGCCGCAATGGCTTACTGTGCGAGATGAAGAAACCCTAATCGGCTTCTATGAGGGAAAATCAAGCCTCTATGCGGATGACAATTTTAAGGCATGGCTTATCCCTGCTGCTGCGTGGATCTCGTTCCTTTTCGTGTTGATGATTGTGATGTTGTGCATCATCACTTTGTTACGGGTGCAATGGACTGAGCATGAACGATTGACCTACCCACTCATCCAACTTCCCATGGAAATGACAAATCCCAGATCGAGGTTTTTCAAGAATCGACTGATGTGGATTGGTTTCGGTATCGCTGTGTTGATTAGTACCATCAACCTATTCAATTCAATCTATCCTTTCATCCCCTATCTCCCTGTCAAACGTCAGGACGTTCATCACTATTTTACTGAGCGTCCGTGGGACGCCATGGGAAGTATACGGATTTCTTTCTATCCCTTCGCAATAGGTATCAGCTTTCTGATACCGCTTGATCTACTGTTTTCGTGCTGGGTATTTTACTGGGTCTACAAGGCCGAGTTGATAGTCGGCAGCGTCATGGGTTGGAAAAGTCTCCCGAAGTTTCCCTATGCCGGCGAACAGGGTTTCGGCGTCTATGTGGGGCTGTTAGGATTTGCCCTTTGGACCGGTAGGGCTCACTTCAAACGGTTGATGCGCCATCTGTTCCGACCTCAGAATGCTGTGTCACAACTGGAAGACGCACGTGAAGCGATACCCTATCGTCTTGCATTTGCAGGAATTTTCTTCGGCATGCTCTTCTTGATGGTCTTTTCCTACAGAGCTGGCATGTCGTTGTGGGTGGTTCCTATTTTTTTCGGGATTTACCTGTTATTAGGGACGATGATTGCACGCCTCCGCGCCGAATTGGGTTTCTTGGTTCACGATTTTCACTGGGCCCAGATCGATCCCCACCACCTAATCGTTGCTGCCTTTGGGACGCGCCGACTCGGTGCCGGCACCCTCACCGTCTTCACGCTGTACATGCATTTCAGTCGCGCCAATCGTACCCATCCAATGCCAGAACAATTGGAAGCTTTGAAGATCTCGGAGCGACAGAATATTAACCCGCGTCACACAGCTGTTGCGATTCTGCTAGCAACACTGATAGGGGCTGTGACGATTTTTTGGCTCTTATTGGATAACTATTATCGACATGGTGCTGAATCTGGATATTATATGGGGCCAACCATACAGTGGGGGCATTTTTATAACCGACTTGAAGGTTGGATGACCGCGCCTCAAGAACCCGATCAATCCGCTCTCGCATTTATGGGTGGTGGACTTGGCGTAACTGTTCTGCTAATGTTTTTGCGAGCGCGCTTTATCTGGTGGTCCCTTCATCCCCTCGGCTATGTGATGGCGAGTAGTTGGGGAATGTGGAATCTGTGGTGCTGCTTATTTGTTACTTGGGGATTGAAAGCTGCTATCCTGCGTTATGGAGGGCTCAACGCATATCGTCGCGCAATTCCATTCTTTTTGGGGCTTGCGCTCGGAGACTATATGGCGGGTAGCCTCTGGAGCATTTTAAGTATTCTGACTGATACCCCCTTATACCAATTTTTTCCCTAAGCGACCTCGTCATCTCGCCGCGTATTCAGCCATTTGCTTGATTACACATTTCCATTCTGTTCTTGATACAGCCGTGCTATAATTTTTAATCGATTCGTATTGAAATCTCACCTTCCAAAACAGAGGAGAAACCTATGAAGATCGGAATAAGTGCCTCAACTGATGTACAAGCGACTGTTGAACGTTGCAAACGACTCGGCGTTGAACGCGTTTTTATCAGTTGTGCTTCCCTACCCGGATATGAGGAAAATGGGTATCCGGCCACAGACCACCTGCGGGAGTTGAAAGGCAGATTGGAAGATAATGGTCTCGAAGTGCCGAGTGCCACCTATTGGTTTGCGAAGTGGCCCCCGCGGCCTTGGCGTGATGGTTCAACAAATCCGGATATCTTGTTGAACCGTGACCGTCATTGCATTGATGCGATGGTGCGGATGATCGAAATTTTGGGAGAGGTTGGCATCACATCGGTGTTGCATTACGTGGACATTGGCAAGCCGTTAGATCTCGCACAAGAAGAAGCGTGTTGGGAGGGTTTGATTGACATCTACCGTGAGCTGATGTCGGTGGCGGAAGCGAACGGTGTTGGCATCGGAAACCACAGTCTTCACCGACTCTTGCAAGATGGTGTGCGTGAACGGGCCGTTGCTGAAGGGGTAAAAATTGAAGATTACAGAAGGTATATGACAGAAGGATGGGGCGGCCCTTTCTTGGTCGGGACTTGGAAGGAGCTGCGTCGATTGATCAATACGGTTCTAAGTCCGTCGAATGGGGTAACGTTGTGTACCGGTATGGATATTCCCGGCGGGGATGTGCCGTCGCTAGTGGAAGAGTTTGCCGATAAGATTCATTTCTGCCAGCTGCGTGACCATTCCGATCGCTGGCCTGCCGGTCGGGAGGGACCCCTCGGCGAGGGACGGGTCGATCTTCCCGCTATAATCGCCGCTTTGAGAGATGCTGACTATCAAGGCATTTTACATCCAGAACACTTGGGGCAACCGAGATATCCGGGTGAGGATTTGGAGGCAAAAGCGGTTGTTTACGTTAAATCTTTACTTGCATCGCTGGACAATGAGTGATTGAATTATTCAAGATTGGGTTGCTTTTGTATGAAATATAGTGTAGAATTCAGGTATTAGATGTATGCGGATTGAAGGTGGGCTTTGGAAGTCTACAAACCCACACGGAACGAAATTTAGATCGAGTTTAGGCAGACGATTGAACTATTCTGAAGAGCCAACGCCAAACGCAGATGCAAAGCTGTCCAAAGCGACGCCGAAGCGATATACAAAGGTGCTTGGCTCGATTTCCAACACCATCCTAAGGAGGAATATGAGATGAAACTCTTCGGACAGTTCACAATCAATTGCTTGGTCGTATTCATTTGTATAGGTCTTCTTCCAGCCGTGGGATATGGTGCTGCTGACTGGGAGGATGTCATATTCTACTACCCCATGAATGAAGGGGCCGGGGGTGTAGCCAAACAACATCCTAAGGCTCCCAACCAGTTTGCTGCAAAGCTGGAAAATGGTCCTAAATGGGTTACAGACGATATACCGGACACGCAAGGAAACAAGGCTGCCCTTGAGTTCCTTATTGCGAAAGAACAGGGGTTGACAATATTTGACCATCCTGCGTTGGATCTGGGGACAGGGGATGTTACCCTTGAAGCTTGGGCGAAAACTGAGATAGGCGACGAAAATCACAAGATGATAATAACTACCTGGGGAGAGAATGGTAGTGGATACTATCTCAAGATAAGTCAGGGTTTGCTCTTAACTCGATATAATGACACCGATAGAGTTGGTCCTGAGGTAAAAAGCGTAACGAACGTCGCTGATGGTAAGTGGCACCATATGGCTTCTACTCGACAAAATAGGACCGAGGTTAAGATATATATTGATGGCAAACTGGATGTCGAAACAAATGAGGGCGCAGGTCCAGGAGCGGTGGACCCCGACGCTAACTTCTACATTGGTTGGCAGATAAATAGACCGACCCGTTTCTTCGAGGGGCGAATCGACGAGGCGCGCATCTGGTCGAGAGCCTTAACAGGTGAGGAAATTTTACAGGCGATGAATGGAGGAATTTTAAGCGTCGAATCCGCGGGTAAACTCCCTCTTAGCTGGGGCCGTATCAAGTCTAGTTATTAACTGGACTACTATGATTCCAAAAGTGGGTGTCCTGGGCCTCTATAAGTTGATCGATCTTCTCCGTCCAGGTTTCCTTGCATCGGGCGGTAGAAAATCTCCAATCCACATGATTAAGGTAGGGGCGAACTTAACCTCGTCTCTACCTTTTTTTATTTTTTGGGACACCATATGATGACAAAGCATCTCACTATTTTCTGTGTCGTTTTCGTCCTGATAGCGGCCGTTGATGTCCAAGGGAAAGAACACGGGACCCTAAGTCCCAATCCCATCGAGGCTGAATTCTCACCCGATTTTGTCAAATATTATAACCGTGGTTTAGAGCTTATCAGAAGTGAGAATTACTTGGGCGCTGTTGAAGCGTTCAAGGAGGCCATCCAAATCGACCCGAGTCGTGAAGAAGCTTACAATGCGCTTGGAACCGTTTATTTAACCGATCTTGCCCAAACAACGGAAGCAATTGAAGTATTTCAAACCGTGATCCAATTAGTTCCCAATCATGCCCGTGCACATCAGATGCTCGGTATCGCCTATTTCAGACAAAATGCGTATCAGGAAGCAATACGAGCATTGCACCGCGCCATTGAACTTGAACCCACCGACTTAGATAATGACTATCATCCATATTACGACCTCGGAATGGTTTATCTGAAGCAGAACAAGTTTGACGATGCGATTCGGTTATTTGAACAGGCAATTCAGTTGAATCCAGATCATATCCGTGCATACTACAGTCTGGGTACCGCCTACATCCGAGTAGGGAATGTTAAAAAAGGCCTTGAGCAGATTAAGAAATATGAAGCGCTCAAACCCTACGCGAACCGTGTGTCGCAGCTCGAAACATCTATTCAAAGAGCCCCCAAAAATCCTGAACTCTGGTATCAGCTCGGGCTGGTCCACCTACGATATGATAAGTTTGAACTTGCCATCAAACCTCTGGAAAAATCCATTGAACATAACCCGAACAACAGGGAGGTTTACAATACGCTCGCGGCATGCTATATGAGACTCAACCACTTTAAAAAGATGCAGCAGGCGTGTGAAGCAGCGGTCCGGCTCGCACCTAGCGAGGCGAACGGACATAACAACCTTGGGATGAGCTATTCGCTTCAAGGAAAATATCTCGAAGCGATGAAGTCATTTTTAACGGCGATTCAACTGGATGCGGAGAACCCTAAATTTCATCAAAATCTTGGAAAAGTGTATGAAAGGTTAGGAGATGTGGAAAAAGCCGCTCATGAATTCAAAACAGTTCAGCAACTCCAAGCAGGGCAGAAGCACAAAGAGAAGGATGGCAAAAGGGAAGGAAATCCGTGAACCCCTACGCAATACGCAATGCGTTTTACGTTTTATGCCGTATTGGATAGTGTTTACTCTAAGTGCCTGCGTTATTTCTACCCACGCGCGAACGCCTGTTAAGTTTGTTGATGTTGCTGAAGGGGCGGGCATTACATTCAAGCATGTCAACGGTGCCAGTGGGCGGTTATACTATCTGGAAACTATGGGGTCCGGTGCGGCTTTCCTCGACTATGATAACGATGGCGACCTCGATCTCTACATTGTTAACAGCGCTTCTCTACCAGGCTTTGTGACGGATACGCCGCCTACCAACGTGCTCTATCGGAACGATGGGGATGGGGGCTTTTCCGATGTTACCACTGACGCGGGAGTTGGGCATCTTGGCTACGGGATGGGGTGTGGCACTGCCGATTATGACAACGATGGCGATCCAGATCTGTACGTCACGAATTTTGGCGAGAATGTGTTATATAGGAACAATGGCGATGGAACTTTTACGGATGTCACGGTATATGCTGGTGTGGGTGACCGCGACAGATGGAGTTCGAGTTGCGCCTTTGTGGATTATGATCAGGACGGTAATTTGGATCTTTATGTTGTCAATTATCTTGATTACGACATTGTTGAAGATGGGAAATGGTATGATACAAATGGGCGGCGGATTTATAGCAATCCACGAGTCTATAAAGGGGTGTCGGACACCCTTTACAGAAACAGTGGAAACGGCACGTTTGTCGATGTGACGCAACACGCGGGTGTTTATAATGATACTGGGAAAGGGCTAGGCGTCACCTGTGGGGACTACGATAATGATGGGCGGATAGACATCTATATCGCCAACGACACAACGCCGAATTTCCTCTACCGTAACATGGGAGATGGGACGTTTATGGATCTCGGTGTTATTGCCGGGGTCGCGTATAACGAGGAGGGAGTCGCGGAAGGCGGAATGGGGGTCGATTTTGGGGACTATAACAATGACGGTTTTCTAGACATCTTCGTAACAAACTTTTCCCGTGAAACCAACACGTTGTACCGCAACAATTCAAACGGTATTTTTACTGATGTCACATATATTGAGCATTTAGGAGACTCAAGTTTCCTGAAGCTAGGATTTGGGACCAAGTTTTTCGATGCCGACAATGATGGGGATCTGGATCTCTTTGTAGCAAACGGGCATGTCTATTCGACGATTGAGTCACAATCCGACACTATCGAATATGCACAAACCGACCAACTTTTTCTTAACGCGGGGGAATCCTCTTTTCTTGATGTCTCTGGGGAGTGTGGTACCTATTTTTCAGTGAAACAGATCGGTCGAGGTGCTGCCTTTGGTGATTATGATAATGATGGCGATACCGACATCTTTGTGGTGAATTTGAACCAGAAAGTGGGGCTACTTCGCAACGACGGAGGCAACGAAAACAACTGGCTAAAAATCCGAACCGTTGGTGTCAAAAGCAACCGAGATGGGATTGGGGCGCGTATTGAAGTAATCACTCGCTCTCATACCCAGATTAGAGAAGTACAAGCGGGTTCCAGCTATCTTTCAGGGCAAGACTCGCGCCTTCTCTTCGGATTGGGTGCCGAAACCAGAGCAGAAGAAGTGAAAATCACGTGGCCAAGTGGCTTAAAGCAAACGCTGGCGAAGGTAAAGGCAAATCAATTTCTTATCATCACTGAGGGGCTGGGTGCACAGACACAGCAGTTGTCAAGATGATAGGATTTACGCGCAGCCACTCAGTCCCTTCAAGAGGGGCCGTAGCTAAGAATCATAGGCGAAATTACGAGTTGCGTAGATAATTCGTAACCCCTGCCTTTTAGTTGAAATATATTACAGCATCGTGTATAATCTAGTTTTTGACATACTCCTCGCCCTAAAGGAGGAGGATACTTTTGTTGGTCTAGCCAACATTCTCTGCTCAGGCAGAGCAACATTGGGTTTCTAACC
>JAGWBT010000119.1 GCA_021295755.1 Candidatus Poribacteria bacterium | reverse complement strand
CATAGTCAGTTAAGATACAGATATAGACATCACCGATAGCGTCTCGTTTGATAGTGCAACGCTTTGGGTTGCCATACACGTCACGGGATTTGAAATACTGATAGATACGTTTACCTATTTTGATACAGTTGTCCGGTAACAGTTTCCAACCAGCTTGAAGCAATGTGAATGATTTGTATTTATGACGGGGCTTGAAGCGAGGACGACCCCATGCTTTGCCTTGCGCCCTCGCTTCAAACATTGCCCGGTAGCCTTTGTCGATTCGCGATGCCACGTCTTGAATGGCTTGGCTTGGTAGTTGATTCCAATGGGCAAACTGCGGCAACCGTTTCAGCTTAGAGATGTGATTGATTAGTCTAAACTTGCTGATATACTTGCCGTAAATCGCATGGTAACGACGCTGAAGCGTGACGCAATGATTCCACACTTGGGCGTGTCCGTCTATCGTTTTATGCAACTCACGATTGCCGTGATTACTATACAACTTAAACTTGTAGGTTTTCATTATTTCGCCCGCAAAGTCAAACTTTTTTCACGAATTAACACGGTTGGGCGGGCTACATCCCCTCAGATACCAACAACGTTACGCTATAGTTCTAGGCTCAATTCACCTGATACAGTCGCGTGATATTCCGGGTATTTGAAGGGGGCTTGCCCGCAAGATTGATAAAACTGCAAATCTCCGTTGTCAACTGCAGCGTTGGGTTAGAATCTAATCAGTTCTGTTTTTCAGCTTTATTGTTTCGTTATCAAAGTCAAACTCTTCTTGTATTTCTGTCTGTTCCTCGCCATACAATTTCTGAACTGATTCCTCAAAGTTGTCAATTAAGGGGTCATGGTGATTAAGAAACCATTTCTTATGATTATCGAGATATTCTTGTCTGACTTTTTTTGTGTTCAAATCTAAGGGAATACGTTCCATTCGGGGGTCTATGCTATCAAACCCTGTGAATTCACTATTCAGGCGTTCCTCGATCATTTTAACGTATTCTGGATTTAATTCGATACCGACGCAATTTCTGTTTAATTGCTGGCATACTCTTAAAGTGGTACCACTACCTGAGAACAGATCTAAGACCATATCTCCTTCATCGGACGATGCAAGTACCATCCTTTCGATTAAGCCTTCTGGCTTCTGAGTCGGGTGATCTTGTCTATTTTCGTTGCAATAATGCACGTGAGAAAATTGCCACACATCTCCTGGGTTTGCCCCTCTCATGTTGTTGCGCTCGCGGTAGTATTTCTGAGGCACTCTTATATTGTCTATATTGAACTTGAACGTTTTGCCTTTGGTGAACATTAGAATGTCGTCATGTCTCGGAGAGAACCCCTTTGTCCTTCCCATCCCTTGTGTGTAGTGCCAACAAATCCAATTGTTGAAACACATCTGGAGTTCACGGTCAAGTATATCGTACAAATAGGAAATGAATCGAAAACCCATAAACACATAAATTGTTCCCGTTGGCTTAAGAATTCTGTAAGCCTCTTTTAACCAGAGTGTTGAAAACTTGAGGTATTCGTCAAAGTCCTTCCGGTCGTAGTTATTGCCGTATTCTTTGCCTAAGTTATACGGTGGATCAGCAATAATAAGATCTACCGATTTACTAGGGATATGAGGGAGTTGTTTCAGAGCGTCTCCTTCAATAATTTGTAAATTACTCATTCCTGTTACCTCGGTTGAACAGTGGCCTAACTCTTTTCTACATCCTATCACAATTACGCGGTGTTTGGATCAACGAGAAACGCTGCGTAAAATAGCATGGGCAACGCGTTAAGTTACCGTTTGAGCATTTCCTCACGATGCCAGGCCAACGCATCTGGAGCCGGATAAAGTTGATCGTGTTCAGGCAACAGTATGGATTTGTCCTGAAGTTCTGTCAACAGCCACTCTGTAGGTCGCTGATCAGACATGAGCGGCGAAACAAGTACCTGATAGGTTTTACTCAAGGAGAGTAACCCCTTATCAAAACTCCAATGGTGCAATTTGCAAAGCGAGATCCCATTCCTGACATCGTCATTCTTTGAAATGTGAAACGGAATGATATGAGCGGCGTCAATCGCGCTTTCTCCATCCATTGTAACGATACGCAGCCGACAGACAGCACAAGTATAATCATACAGTCCCATAATCGCCTGCCGGAAACCTGCACTACGAATTGACGATTCTTCTGGGATTGATGCCGTCGATTTTTCAAATAAAAAGGGATGTTCAACTTCGCTGATTAGCGACTGTTCATACTCTGTAATCTGTTTTTCTTCTGCAATAAGCCCTTCGATTTCTTGTTTGAACTCTATAAGATAGACGTAGATAAGAGTCTGACGGATTATCTCTCGATTACTGGCATCGGTAAATAAAACAAAGAAGTCATCATCCAAACTCACGTATGCGATAACTTCACGGAGGCGAGAAATCGCTGTAATTCGATCAGCAACGTCTAACACCTTTTCGTATCCAGCGTTCGGGTGGAGGTGCCAGAATCCATCACTTTTTAAGTGGAAAAATGGCAGGGCGATATTAGGTTTCCGATCCGTTATTTTTGACCAATATTTAATGAAGGTCTCTGCCAAGTCTGGGGAGAGGGAAATTGTGTTTTCTTGAATCTGCCCTCGCTCAATCAGTTCAATAACAGCTAACAGCAGGAGCGGCTTGTGAGGAGCGATTCCGTGTGCCCTGTCTACCCGCAAGCGTTCCATCTTTTGGACATATTTTTCTAGGGTATCGGTGGACATCTTTTTCGTATCCTACCACAATCATTCAGAGTTAATCAGCTGCAAAGCCGCTGGACATTTAATTCTCAAGACAAACGGGTTGGCAGGTCACGAACCGCCTCAATGATCCGATCCTCCAGATCATCGGCATCGCTGTCCGGCACACGGTTGTGTCTATCCATCCAAGCGATGTTTTCGGTAACGCTCTCCACAGCCGGCGTCTCCGGCTGAAATTCGGGGATGTCTCTGGCGAGTTTCGCACCGGTATAGATCTGTGTATGACCGAAGTTTCCGCTTAACCCTCTGAACCGTTCCGGCGAAATGGCGATGAGCGTTTCTTGGGAAACATGCACGATTTCGGCTTCGACGTCCAACGCCTGGGCGACGGTATGGTGCCATTCGTCCCATGTCCGTGCCTGTGGGTGGACGATGTTGTAAACTTGACCGAGGCATTCGGACCTGCCGAGTGCTTCTGCAAATCCGACCCCTGCGTCCCGCGATGCGAGAAATTGGAAATAGTTCAGTCCATCTCCTGCTGAGAGGATCGGCTTGCCTTTACGCAGGCGGTCGATCCAACTCCCGTCGCCCCCCACCTGTCGATGCACCTCCATTCCGGGACCGTGCGTGTAGGACGGCTTGAAGATTGTCACAGGAAAACCGTCTTCGGCATGGGCATCCAAGAGTAGTTGGTCCGCAGCGATTTTGCCGCGCCCGTATTCAGATGTGCCATTCAGCGGCGCGGTTTCAGGGATGTTGACACCGCTAAACGGAAACGGCGGCCCGTAGGTCATCACCGTTGAACAGTGGACGAATCCGTCCACCCGTCCACGAAACGCTCGTAGGGCAGAGGCGGCATCGTCAGCGTTATAAGAGATCATGTCGATGACGGCGTCGAACTTCTCAGCGTGCATCCTGCTCTCAAAAGCGTCGCGATCCTGCCTATCTCCGTGAATGACTTGTATATCCGGTGGGGGTGTATCTGGGTGCTGCCCACGATTGAACATCACCACCTCGTGATTCCGCTTGCGCAGCGCTGCGACAATGCCACGGCTGATATTTCCGGTGCCACCAAGAATCAATACTTTCATATTTGGACGCCCTTTCCCTATTGCGGTTAAACAGATGGTACAGATGACACGGAGAAAACGGGAAAACGAGAAAACGAGACGCAAAGAAAAAACTTTGCGTTCTTGTGCCTTAGCAACTTTGCGTTTCACTCGCGCAGATTCGTGGAAAAATCTGTTTCAACCTGTAATCAACGTCTCTCTGGAATTTCGGGCCAGTTGTGTTCCGGGCGGTAGCCGAGTTCTTGAGTGGTCTGCTTCCAATCAAATCGGGAATCCTCGCGCCCCGCGACCACGTGGTAAGAACCGTACATCACGTCTTGGGTTTCGATTGCTAGCTCAACCGCCTGTGCAACGTCGCGTGGGTCAACATACACGAACCACGGTTCGGTTGAATCTTCAGGGACTTGAGGACCGGGGTTATGTCCATCACCGGCGATGACACCGGGACGCAGGTGGATAACGCTCAGTCCGTGCGCTTGATAGTAAGCCTCTCCAACTTGTTCGCCCAGATATTTTGCGAGGGCGTAGTATAGTCCACCCGAATTGAACTGAAACGGTGCACCGACACGGTAGGGTAGCTCAGCCCCCGGAAGCGGACTGCAGGCGGAGATACTTGAAATATTGACGAGCCTTTGCACTCCACCCGTTGCGCAGGCTTCGGCGACGTTCCACGTTCCCTTGACCATCACATCGGCGAATAGCCACGCCGGTTTGTCGAAACGCTCCCGCACCAACGCCACGAGATGGACAACGGCATCATGTCCTTCACAAATCGTTTCAATCTCCTCATAGTTCATTAGATCCGCTTGGACGAAGGGAAGATCTTTGAAATCCGGCTTCGGCTCAATCCGATCGGTGAGCGTGAGTTCATATTTGGACCGGAGGCGTTCGATGATAAAACCGGCGAGATACCCCGCCGCACCGGTGATGAGGATTTTCCTGATTTTCATGCGTTAGTTTTCTCCTATCCGATAGGATTGGGATTTGAATCAACCTTTACAAAGCCCCCGGTGTCTTGACTTCTGATAGCTGCCTCTATTAACGCAAGGGTGTGCATCGCGTCTCCAAAGTCCGATCTGATCAATGAGCGGTCACCTGTTTCGATAGCACGAAGCCACGCGTGGATCTTATCGAGACCGATGCTATTTTCAGCGGGCACCGGTTCACTAAAGTCGTTTCCATGCAAATGGCCGACGATTCGGTCGCCGTTTCGACCTCCCCGGGCGTCTGCTCGAAGGCGTAACTGCGGACCGATGACCTCTAGCTCGAAACCGTTTCCTTTCGTGCCGCAGTGGTTTATGTGTGTACCGAAGACACCGTTTTCGAGTTCGTACATCATCTGGATAGCGTTTTCAGCGTCAAACTCGGCTCGATCCAGTGCCATATTCTTGGCACCGATTGCGTGTGCCTGAACCGGCTTGACGTTCCCCATGACAAAGCGAGCACAATCGAGGATATGGATTGCTTGCTCGGCGAGGGGGCCTCCGCTGATTTGGCGCTGCAAAAACCACGGTGACATCCGAAATGTGAGGTAATACTCGACTGTACAAACTGTGTGAACGAGATGCACCGTTTCATCAGCCAACAACTCTCTGAGTCTCTCGTAGATTGAGCCGTAGCGTAGTTGAAAGCTGACCGCAGCGATAACCTCAGCATCCTCAATATGCGCAAGGCATGCACGTCCATCAGCCATATTTAAGGCGGGCGGTTTTTCAATCATCAGGTGGATACCGCGTTCACAAGCCCTCCGCACCGGCTCAAGACGCACAGGGGGTGGTGTGGTGATGATTAATCCATCCATCTCAGCATCAAAGAACCGCTCAAGGTCATCCGTGACGATTTTCGCGCCTGCCCTCGTCCCAAGTTCCTGTGCTGCCGGTAGATGTATATCGTGAACTGCGACAACTTGTGCGCCGTAATCAGCAATTCTACCTTCATGGCGATTTCCCATCACTCCGGCACCGATAATTCCAATTTTTAGCATGTCTCCTCCTTGTACCTCACACCAAGGGAAATCCTTCTTACTTGTAGAGCTAATTAGTTTTCGGTTTTCTTCCTGTCTGAGTAGGAAGTCGCAATCAGGAATGTCGGGATTCGGAGATCCCTCCTACAGGAGAACCAAATGACTCTATTCTTACTTGGAAATGTGTTGATTCTTACAACCACCCCGCAACTGCCCAGATCACACTTGCTCGCCTGAAGGTTGCATCCTTGAGGGCATCGACTCCTGAAATCGGATGTCCTCCGTATTTACGCTCATACGCTTCATGGATCTGGCGTTCAAAACCCGTCATTTCCTGAATTGGCAAAGTTATCCACGCACTCCCGCGTCGGGCGCTCTCCCGAATTGCGATCCACAACTCCAGATCCCGTCGGGCGTTGATGGAGCCGTATGCAGGCTCAATATCCTCCGTCACGGCGCGATACATACTGTGGAGGATGCTCGCTTTGGCAACGTCGTCCGACGCGGAGATCTTGTACTTTGCAAACGGATTTGACCATATAATTGGCGGGGAGGTCTCTATCCGCACATGGTCTAACACCTGTTCGCCGTCAACTTCTGTATAGACATCCTCAATTTGGTAACTCCCACCACCGTTGTAAAGGGTCAACTGATCCCCGGAGAGATGTCCCTCTGTACCTTCAATCTCCCAATGGCTGCTACGCGCTCCCGGCGGTGGCATCTCGTAGAGGCAGGTGATTCCTCCCGGAAACTCAATGATGCCTGACTCCCACCACCGTGTCTTCATCGCTTCGTCACCGTAGCCGGTGTAGGGCTGTGTCGGGACTTCGGCTGCATATCCCAAAGCACGTATCGGCTCGCAGCCGAGGATCATGCGGATCGCGTTGATGCCGTGATAGCTGCCCGATGCGTACCAGAGTCGCGCATGTCGTATCTGTCCAAGGGTTCCCTCCCGGACAATCTTCTGTTTCAACTGCTCATGGGGCCAGTGCCAGACATTTTCGGCGATTTCGTATTTGACACCGTTCTGCCGGCACGTCTCCGTGATAGCGTCTGCAATTGGCAGCGAGATAGCGATGGGTATTTCGGTGATGACGTTGATCCGGTGCTTGGCGACCGTCATCGCCATGACGTTGAGCGAATCGGTTGGTGTCAAACAGAAGACCACGTCTGGCTTTTCGGATTGAAGCATCTCCTCGACATCTGTGTATTGCGCTGGGATGTCGTAGGTCTCGGCTGCGGCACGACACGCCTCGGCATTTCTGTCGCAGATGGCGCAGAATGTGTAGAGGTCTGTCAGTTGCTTGATGACCGCTTGATAGCCGCGTGAGCGGGAGGTCTCGTAAGCCCCTGCACCAATTACAGCAATTCGTAAAGGGTTCATCGGTATCTCCTCCGAATGCGTGAAAGCATAAGTTATACTGAGATTTCAATTTATGAATTACACAGGCTATCGTTGCGTGTTCTACCTCTGCGACAGCGTTTGGACCAACCACGGCAACGATTGTTCCCCCGAAAAGAGGTGTCCGGCCTCAAATTCTTGCAAGATGATCTGGTCACCGGCATTCGCAGCGCGGTAGATCTCCTGTGCCATCTCAAAGGCGGGGTGTACCGGGCGACTCACGTCCTCCGTTCCCCACTCTACAAAGATTGGGCGCGGTGCGATAAGCCCCGCAATGTCGGGCATTTCACATAGATCACCGATGCCTTTTGGGTGGTGGCAGATACAGTGTCCAAACCATGACGTTTGTGCGAAGGTTGTAAAATAGCCACTTAATACCGCTGCTTGAACCCGTTCATCTAGTGCGGCATGAACGATGCCAAGCCAGCACCCGCCGGATAACCCTGCAATTCCGATTCGATTCTGATCCACCTCTGGCAGGCTTTGAAGGTAGTCCACGCCCCGCATCAGGTCGTAGACCCGATAGCCTGTCAGATCGTATCCGAGATAGTTCAGGCGTCGCCAGAGGAAATCACAACCGCCCGACGGGTGAGCGCGTTCTCCCATCCCAGCGTTATCAGGACACAACGTGATAACGCCTTGCTCCACGAGATCACGACCATAAGGGGCACCGAACTGTCCATCACCGGAGATGACGTTCTCTTTGCCGCCCGGCACATGTCCGTGGATACAGAGGATAGCCGGTGCTTTCGCTGTTACGCCTTTGGGGATTGACAGATAGGCGGGAACCGGAGCGTCCTCTCGTGAGTGGTAGATCACTTTGTGGATCGTTATCTTGTCATGCGATTCGGTGGAAACGATTCGCGGATTTAGAGGAAACGCTTCGTCCGGGAAGGGTCCAAGCTGCTCTCGCAATTCAGGAAGCAGTTGGGTTCGCCAATCCTGCCACGCATTATCGGTATCCCCGTCGAACGATAAACGGGGTTTATGATTTACAAAATCGTGATCGAGGAACTCTGCCGATGAAAATTGTATTTCAGATGATGGAGGCATGTTTTAGCTCTCCTGTTGCTGGGTTCTGTTGACACTTGACAAATTGGATCCTTCTTCGTTCCGAGACTATTTTGGGCAGGCACAAGACCTGCCCCTACATTTATTCCGCCTCCTTAGAGGCATGGTTGTTCTATTGTGGATCGGTTTTCCGAAATTGACAATCTTGTGTCGAGATATGAATCTCGACCTACAAGGCAATCAGAGGTTCCAGAGATAAGAGACTTTGAACACAACGACCCTATCGCCTAACTGTAATTCTCCTTCATTGGTTTGCCAATCCTCATTATACGCAAGGAAGATATGGCTTTTGGGGCTATATTCCCAACCGAAGAGGGTGCTGACCAGATAGTTTTCTTCGGTCTCGATCCGACCAAAAGTGGTGCGTTCACGCCCGGCTTGCGTAAACACTCTGAGAAATAGATCTCGTGTAAACAGATAGGTGACGCGCAGAGAACTTGTGAAATAGCGTCCATCAATGACATCACCCTGCGTCAAACTCAGGGCGTACCCACTTTCAAGGTCAATGGTAAAATTGCTCTGCGGGCGGATAGTGGTTGAGAGGAAAAGCTGCCGTTGCTTCCCTACCGCCTGCCGTGAGAAATTGAAGTAATTTCCTATTCCCCCATCCAAGCCGACCGAAACGGGTCGCGAAGTGTTCGTTAGGAGAGAAAATTCGTATCCATCTGTCGTGAATACCTCCGTCAGTTCGACCTCTCGACTGCGTCCATAAAATATACCAATTGATTGCCAGAAGGACTCGGTGGGTCTCCAGTCCGCGAAAGTTCTAAAGTTCCAACTGATTGCATCCTCATCGAATTCTGGTGAAAGGATCAGGCTCGGATTGTCCCATTTCCACTCGTCAACATATGTATCGGTAAACAGGTTCTGCGAAACCCTGCCACTGACACCGAAGGAAGCACGATGCGGTCCGAACCGAGGAATATAGGTCCCCATGAAATTCATCTGCTGCCAACCTCGATATCTCTCTTTGCGGAGGAATCCTGTCTGATTTGCTTCAAATAGCGGATCGATTCGTTCTAGTCGCACTCTGGTGTTCCAGAGGTAATTGCTTTGAGCAAGTTCGAGGAGGTATGCCTTATTCTTTGTGTTTTCGTTCTCTGGATTTTCACCGGGGTTAAAACTCATCGCGTATTGTCCCGACAACCGATAGGTTTTAAGAAAGAATAGGTCTGTATCGAATCCGCCCACTCGACCGTAGCCATCTTCCTCCCCAAGACGCTCTTTGTTGGCGAAGATCAGTCCAACGCTGGAGCGTTCTAGGATATCCTTCTTCAATCGGACCGTCGAATATAACGCCTCCTCCTTGGATTCTGATTCTTGACCAATTTCCAGTGCCCCGAAGCTGCCCGTTTGGCTGCCGAGGATACCGAGGGAAT
>JAGWBT010000118.1 GCA_021295755.1 Candidatus Poribacteria bacterium | reverse complement strand
GTTGGCAAGGAGGGGAAGATCCTCCACACAAATGACGGCGGTGAGCGCTGGTATGAGCAGCAGAGCAATACCGAGGGATCGCTGCTTGGCGTCTATTTTGTCAACCCACAGACCGGCTGGGTCGTTGGAACGGGTGGATTGATCCTACACACGACCGATGGTGGCGCAAACTGGAAGGTCCAGAAGAGTGCTACATCGAAAACCTTGCGTAGTGTTGCATTTCGAGATTCCAAGCAGGGCTGGGCAATCGGTGAGGATGGACTGATTCTACATACCGCCGATGCGGGGGTGACATGGTCACCTCAACCGAGTGGAGCGGTCGAGCACCTTTTGGACATCTGTCTGTACAAAGCACACGCTTGGATCGTCGGATCAAAGGGCACTATTTTGCGTCTCGGTTGAATCTTTGCCCGATACGGTGCAATTTACGTATGCAGAATCTGACCAAATCGGGCCGAAAGTGGGTTCAATAGCCCTACTTATTCCCTTAAATTTCAGGAGGGGTATTATGTATTGGAGACCGTTTTGCTTGTTCAGCCTCAGCCTCTGTCTGTTACTATTTTCGGGATGTTCAGACGATACAACCGAAAAAATGACAGATGCTGGCAATGTAGATAAAGATTCATCGTTTCGACTTGCCCCTAGCTTCACGCTACTAAACACAGAACTGGAGGAAGTTAGCCTCTCTGATTATCAAGGTAAAGTTGTCATGGTCGACTTTTGGGCGACGTGGTGTAAACCTTGCAAAGAGGAAATTCCACGCTTCATCGAACTATACGACGAATACCAAGCGCAGGGATTTGAGATGATTGGTATCTCAACGGATGATGTAGAAGTACGTCTAAAAGCTATTGAAGTTTTCTTTCAGGAGCTCAGTAAAGAAGGATTCGACATTAACTACCCTATTCTTCTAGCAGATTCTGACACCATTCAAAGTTACCAAGTTCCGGTACTACCCTCCGCATATCTTATTAATCGTAACGGAGAGATTGTAAAGGTGTTCAGCGGTGCACAAGAGAGTAAAGCAATCTATGAAAGCGAGTTGAAAAAATGGTTATAAGAGATAAACTAAATACAATTCAATTACTGCTAGCTTTGGCAGCTATCCTAATGTTGTGCGTTGGTTGTGGGACGGATCAGGAATCTATCGTGGAACCGGAGACACCCGTGGAGCCGGACGCATCAACCGAGAAGCCAGCGCCGATCACTGTAACCGGCAGCCTCAAGGGAACAGTCGACAAGATTGACGGTGTCTCGGTGGCTATTCGCGTCCTACAGAATGGCAACGCCATTGCCTCTGTTACAGCGGATGCCGATGGAAATTACCAAATCGATAATATTGCACCGGGGACCTATACAGTCGAAATTGCCGCAAAAGGGTATGAAACTGTAGAACGAACCGTTCAGATTAGTGAGGATAAAGTCGTATCGCTAGATAGAGCGGCACTCAAGGAGTTAGAAATCCCCGTTGCCCATATTCAAGGCATTTTATCCGATCAGGCAAAAGGGAGTCCGCTTAACAAGGTCGCCGTTCGACTTGTTGATTCAGCCGGTAACGCCCGCGAGGTGTTGACGACACAGACGGGTGCATTTGAATTTGAAAACGTTCCCACAGATCAGCAACTCACCGTCGTCGTCGATCTGGAAGGATTTGAGCAGCAAGAGATTTCCATCGATCCGATTCCAGCCGGTGAAACCGTGCCGTTGGAAGTCGCGCTTCTTGCGCTCCCCGGTATTCGTGGACTCGTATTGGACCAGATAACAAAAACACCGCTTATTGATGTGCGAGTTCAGCTGACCGATGAAGTTGGGAATGTCCTAGAGACACCAACAACAACATCAGGTGTCTTTGAATTCAAAGGTGTTGCCGAAAATCAGAAACTTACTATCTCTATTGATTCCGACAAATACGAGAAACGAGAATTCACTGTTGATCCTATTCCAGTTGGTGAAACGGTAAAATTAGAAGTTGAGCTTATTCCACTCAACCCGGAGCAACTTCCAGCGGGTGATGGGCTTGCGGTTGGCTTGAAAGCACCGGACTTCAACCTGCCTGCTAGCGATGGGGGAAGGATAGCCCTTGCAGATTACGCAGGTAAGCAAAAGGTTGTGCTCGTCTTTGATCGGGGCGGATGGTGAGGTTCATGCATTGTGCAACTCGGAGAGTTGCAACAAGATTATGCAGCAATTCAGGCGGCGGGTGCCGAGCTTCTCGCAATCAGCACAGATAACGCAGCACAGGCAAAGAAGGCGATTGAAGATGTCAAAAGGCGGGCTGGTGTTGAAATTGAATTTCCGCTGCTTGGAGACCCGGAACTGAAGGCAATTAATGCGTACAACGCAAGGGATCCACTAAATCCTCGGATCGCACGTCCTATGACCTATATCATTGATGAGAGCGGAGTTATCCGCTGGAAATTCCTTGATGTGCGTGTTGGAAATCGGCTAAAGGGCGAAAGGATTGTTGCGGAGTTGAAGAGTTTGTAAGTGGTCAGAGTCCAAAGAGGATGAATGGTTACTAACAAGTTTTGTAGGTGAGGAGCCAACAATGTTAAGCGTTCAATTTGAAAGTGTCTCCGAAAACCGTGTCTTAATACCTAGGGGGACTCTGGAAAAGCTGATTCAGTTAGCTAGCCAAGTTGATGAAATTGAAATCAACGAGGTATGTAATAAGAGACAAGCAAAACGTGGTTCGCTGCAAGGGATCTGGAAGGGAAGTGAAATCAGTGAGGAAGACCTCCTTTAAAATACCACCTGAATCAGATCCTATTGTCGCACAAATTCAAGCAGATTGCGACCAGATCTCACGTACCAAGGCTGACATACCACAATCGGTGAGTCGCCGGCGATTCTTGCGTCAGGCGTCGAAAGGTGTTGTTGGGATGGGGCTCGCGTTGGGAGGCGTAGCTGCAGCGACTAAGGGTGCTTTTGCTCAACTGGGGCGTCAGTCCGGTGGTCCCCCAGGAGAGATAATCGAAGAAGAACTCACGCCGCTGGTCGAAGCCAGAAGTGAGAAGGTCTGGAATGGTGATGTACTTGACGAGGGGGTTGTCAATGAGATGGTCGATCGCGCAATGATGAAGTTGACCGGACTTGACTCCGCAAAAGAGGCGTGGAAGGATTTTGTGCTGCCGACAGACATCGTTGGAATTAAAATCAATCCACTTGCCGGAGAGCAGTTGAGCACCCATCGGATAATCGTTGACAAGATTATTGAAGGGTTGCATGGAGCAGGTATCCTCAGCAATCAGATTATCATCTGGGATCGGTTTGAATCACACCTAGTCAATGCAGGGTATGAGATCAACCAAAGCGACCAAGGAGTGCGCTGCTTCGCATCGGACAGCGAAGGGGTTGGTTACGATGATGAGGTCTTCTATGAAACTGAGAAGGATGTCGAGGTTCGCCGCGAGAATGGAAGTACCCTCTCCCGATATACAAAGCTTCTCACCACAGAGTTTACTGTAGTTATTAACGTTCCGGTGATGAAGCATCACGGGATTGCTGGTGTGAGTGGGTGCCTGAAAAATCTCGCCTTCGGCAGTGTTGATAATACCTCCCGCTTCCACTCAAATCCCATAAATTGTAATCCTGCCATCGCGGATATCTATGCGCATACTGTGCTCAAAGATAAAGTCGTTCTGAACATCGTTGATGGGTTGCTTGCTGCGTTCAATGGGGGACCGACGTATGACCCCAACGGGGTATGGCAGTACGGCAGTATCCTTGTGAGCCAGGATCCGGTTGCATTGGACCAAATTGTCTATCAAACGATCGAAGAAAAGCGGAAGGAGCTTGAGTTGCCGACCCTCTCACGACTGTCGAAATATATCCGTTCAGCATCAAGGATGGATTTAGGCACTAACGACCTCGATGAAGTGGATTATCAAGAGGTGAAGGTGTAGTTGATTGAAGGACGAGAAAGATCTGTTTTACATCTAAGACAACAGGAGACAAACGCTATGAAAAGTTTCTGGTTAGCTTGCGCGGTTTTCGTTATACTGTTCGGATTAATCACTTTCTCCGGCTGCGTCACAACTTTTACGTCAAGCGGACAATTACAGGTCGGGTTGTCTGCATCGGTGAACGAAACGTCGGACATCCTTGCGGATTTTGAAGCCAGCGAAGCAAGTACGGTCGCCGGTGATGTGACGAAAAAAGCAGGTAGCATCTGTGCGGGCGGAGCTTGCATCATCTACTAAGAACTGTCTGACTTTCATTCATAGGGGCACGCCATCCTGCGAAACAACTTTGGGAGCCGTGCCCCTATTTTTTCGGGAGGAAACAGAAATTGCAGAGACGATTTCATCAATCTTTATTCAAGCTAACTTATTACATATTCGCGCTAGCACTACTGCTGGTTGAGGCTTCGCTTGCGTCCGCTCAACTCCGACGGGAATACGGACAGGAACTGTTCCAACAGGAAACAGAAGCGTCCGCAGCTTTTGAATCCGATCTCACTATCGACTATGAAGTAAGTAATGTCTTTAACAACCACGTCGAGTTCGGATTGAGTATCGATCCAAATACAAGTAGTCTTGCGAGGCGTGAAGATCCACAACTCCAAGGTATAATCAATCGTGCTGGGGTCAACCTTCAGGGGACTTTACCGCTTGGAAAACGTTTTGGGCTCACGCTGCAATACTATCCGCAGTTGGAAAAATATATCGGCGAGAATGGAAAACTCAACGATTTTGATGCGTTCACAGATCTTTTTTTGACCGAGCTTAGTTTTCGTCCGACAGCGCAGCTGCCTATCTTGAGCGTATCACATCAGCTGCGGCGATTGGATCGCAGAGACGATGCATTTGACAACCTTCAACGTCAGATAGGTTTCCGCTTCGGCAAGCTACTGGAATATAACTTCTACATCAACCGCTTTGACGATGATATGACACGGCGTGCAGATTTCCTACTCATTGGTTCGACAATGCATCAGGGACGAACGAGGATACAGTTGGGAATTCTCAAATCGCTTTTGGCGAAATTGGAGTATTCGCTGGAGCAGGAAAGCTATAAAGACAACCTGAATGAACTCGTATTGGGTATTGCTGGGATTGAAAAGGGAGAGTCTCGAACAGATCTGCGAAACTTGGTATCGGCAAAATTGATCGAAATTCCAGCGGGTCGGATCCTCTTACAGCAGGAGCTGAATCTGCTGTTGAGTAACTCAAATGTCGGGTTCTACGACTTCTCTACGATTGAGGCGGCGGTTGGGGCGTTTTACAAGATTAACGCTGAGAGTTGGGCGCGTCTGCGGTTGTCGCGATTGGGGATTACCTTCGATGGCCGCCGGGTACGAGGTGCCGATGGCTTTATTGATGAAAACGCGGAGAAGCGCAAAGATAATCAATTCGGTGTAACCTTCCAGCTTAATTGGCAGCTCCGCAATTCCCTGACGCTCCTTGCAGATTACCAACTCACGCTAAATGACACCAATGAAAACTTTGACTTCTTAAATTACACCCATAATGTTGCGTCTCTGACGCTTCAGGCGAGCTACTGATTGCAGAGAGATTTGGTACTGAATACCAAATAGGGCCTGATTAGATCACTTAGAAAGTAGTTCTTAAATCCTCTAAAAAATTGATGAAACTGAATCCGTACAGGTTCGTTAGATTAGGTGTAAGCAGTTTCAACTACTCCTTGTTTAGTACTATAAAGTTGATGAAAATCACCCAGTGCCAAGCCACATTGAATTACTGATGCGGCTTGGCTTTTTTTATTTCTGCCCCCTGATTAGAAGGGAAAATAGGTGTCAGGGTAAAGCATTGACGATCACGATGCCCCCATCAATTTGCGTTTGATGGGATATTTAACCGATACCGATTGATAAAATCCTCGTTCAGTGTTAGCCCTAGCCCTGGCTGCTCGGTCATTGTGATGTATCCATCAACCACTTGGAAAGGTGGATCATACAGTTTTGACCAGATCTCGTTGGGTTCGCAGTCAGGGTAGGCGGAAACGATTAAGCCGTTAGGCACAGCCGCAGCCAGATGGCAGTTGATGTCCGGAAACTGTGCGCCGTGCGGAGCGACGGGCAGGTGATATGCGTGGCACAACGCCGCAATGCGCATCAACCCGGTGAACCCTCCCCCTATTAAGATGTCCGTTTGTATCAGTTGGAGTGCACCCTCTGTGATAAATTGCCTTATACCGTAAAGGGTGCCTACGCTCTCGCCGCCAGCAACAATGGCACTGGTTGCGTCCTGCACCATCCGCAAGTAGACCGCCTCATCGTCGCCGCGCACCGGCTCCTCTATCCAGTAGAGGTTGTAAGGCTCAAGTTGCCGAGCGATGTCTACTGCTGTCTTTCCATCCCATCCCCGGTGCAGATCTACCATCAACTTCTTTTCCATACCGATCAACTCCCGCGTGCACCGCACCCGTTCCACAATCTCCTCTGCACTTTTGGCTTCGTACATGTGTATTTTCATCGCGTCATAGCCGAGATCGGCGTGTTTCTTTACGAGAGCGGCTATCGCCTGGGGCGATTGGTCTGGCTCTGCAACGTATCCGGAGCCATCGGCATACGCGAGGACTTTGTCCCGGTATCCTCCCAAGAGTCGCCACACAGGTTGACCACAAGCCTTGCCATAAATATCCCACAACGCGACATCGAGTGCCCCGATGGATGGCATCGCTGCATGACCGGGACCGCCGAAACGCCACACTGTTTCGTACATCCGTTCCCAGAGCAGCGCCGTCCGTCGCGGATCTTGCCCGATAAGCACAGGTGCTAGTTCTTGGGAGATGACTTCGATGCTCCCACCTCGCCCGATACCGGTGACGCCTGCATCTGTATGGACAAGGACAAGTGTCCAATCCCCGGTTGTGGGTCCTTCTCGCCCTTCGGTGGGCACTCTCACAACAAAGGGATCTATATCCGTGATACGCATTGTGGGTTCTCCTTATCTTCTAGGTTTTGACGTGAACTGTTTATCCTCAGCCATGAGCTATCATCGCTCCCGTTATAGGAAATACAACAGAAAGAAGTTACAGTAGATATGGTTTAAGACGCTGATCTTTCATGCAGGTTCAACCGAATCTGGATGCAGCCATAATTTTCCTTCAATCTCCATTTTTTGATGTTGAGACATCGGGACTTTATGATAGAATATGATGGAAAGTTGAGCAATATGTATTCAAAAAAGTTAAATCAACGATCGATTACTTGTCAGCGTTGCACCGTGCAGCACTGTTGGTATGAAATGTTGTAATGGCTATGTTCAACGCCTGACCTTTTAGAATAGAGGTAACAATAGATGAAAATTGTACTATCTGCCAAAGCGACCGAGCGGTTTATGAGCGAACTTCGCACCACTTTTCCGTCCGTAACTTTTCACCGAGCGGCGACCCCGGAGGAAGAGATGGAACTCATTCGGGACGCGGATGTATTCTGTGGCGATCCGTCACGCGAGGTTTTCCTCGCCGCCCAAAAACTCCAGTGGATACAGTGTCCGGGGACGGGTGTCGATAAGATTGTGTCGATATCTGAGATAAGAGATAGCGACGTTATCTTGACGAACGCACGAGGACCTCACGCCAACCCGATGGCTGACCATGCGTTTGGTATGATTTTGACCTTCGCCCACTGCTTACGCGAACAGTGGGATGACCAGAAAGCGCACCATTGGGATACGGGAAAATATGATGAACGGGTTTTAGAGATCAGTGGAAGCACCTTAGGCATCCTCGCACTCGGCGGTATTGGAATGGCGGTTGCGCGGCGGGGACACGGCTTCGGTATGGAAGTCTACGCCGTTGATTCGCAATCAATGCCAACCCCTCCGGAGGTGAAAGCGGTTTGGGGGCTTGATAGACTGGATGAACTGCTCCAGATGTCCGACTGGTTTGTCATCACCGCACCGTTTACGTCAGAAACAGAGGGGCTGATTGATCGCCGGCGACTGGAGTTAATCAAACCGGGCGCGTATGTGATAGCAATTTCACGAGGAGGTATCTTGGACGAGGAAGCGTTGATAGATGGGTTGTGCTCCGGACGAATCGCTGGTGCGGGACTGGATGTCATGGATGTAGAGCCTTTGCCTGCCGATAGTCCATTATGGGACATGGAAAATGTCATCCTATCGCCTCACGCTTCAGCGTTGACCGCTGAAATGTGGGAAGGACGGAGGCAGATTTTCAAGGAGAACCTCCGGCGTTTTCTCGCGGGCGAACCGTTCATCTATGTGTGCGACAAACAAGCGGGGTTTTAGTTAGCTGACGATGAAAGAAACCTCCATCAGTTTTGACTTGGTAGGCAGCTAGGTTCTATACGTTGAAGCACAGGAGGCACGATATGGAAACGACAGATTTTGGCAAAACAGGTCTCAAAATCACGCGCCTCGGTCTAGGACTTGCGGAGATTTCGCGTCAAGAAAGATCCAAGATCGTTGCGGAGGCTGACCGGGTGCTGAACGCTGCACTTGATGGCGGCATTAATTTCCTCGACACTGCTGCCTGCTACGGCAGAACCGAGGAGATAATCGGTGCGACCGTTGCTCACCGGCGAGAGGAATATATCTTAGCGACGAAGTGTGGTCACACTACCGATGACGGCGACAGGGGCACACCGTGGACGGAACATGAATCGTGGACTGGACCGGCGGTCTCCGAGAGTATTGACCGGAGTTTGCATCGACTGCAGACAGATCACCTAGACATCGTCCAACTCCATTCCTGTGATGTGGATATACTGGAACACGGCGAGGTTATCGAAGCACTGGTTCAGGCAAGGGATGCCGGCAAAACCCGTTTTATCGGCTACAGCGGAGACAATGCGGCTGCCCGTTGGGCGGTAGACAGTGGACTGTTTGACACACTTCAAACTAGCTTTAATCTTGTGGAGCAGCATGCTCGCACCAAGGGATTGTTTGAAGCAGCGGAGGCACAGGGGATGGGGGTTATCATCAAGCGTCCTGTTGCCAATGGAGCGTGGGGCAAAGCGCATAGCCCTTACTCGTATGCGGATGAATACTTTCGGCGGGCACAGATTATGGCGGGAATGGGACCGCTGCCACAGGCACCTGAAGATCCTATCCTGCTGGCATTAGGATTTGTGCTTGCCCAACCCGAAGTCGATACGATCATCGTAGGAACTCACAATCCCTCGCATCTGTCATCGAACATCGAAATGGTGACGCGACAGTTACCGATTTCGGCGGAAACCGTTCAGGCATTACACGGACGCTTTGAAGAGGTAGATGACCGCTGGTTACAACTGACGTGAAGAAGCGAACGAATTAGAAAGATTCCATACAAGGAGAGTTATCGAATGAAAATCACAAGCGTTGAAGCAATCCCTAGTGCTTCACCGGTATCCAATAGGCGAGGTGGACGAAGTAACTACGTCTATGTCAAAATTTCGACGGATGAAGGTATCATTGGGTGGGGTGAGTCAACATGCGGTCCCTTGTCTGTTGCAAACGTTGTCGAAGAGATTGGAGCGACGTTGATCGGTAAGGATCCGTTTCGGATTGAGGAACACTGGCAGCGGCTCTATCACCTCTATCACAATGTCCGGGGTGGTGTGATTCAGATGGCAGCGATCAGTGGGATAGAAATCGCTCTCTGGGACATCAAAGGCAAAGCATTTGACGCACCGGTCTGGCAGCTGCTAGGGGGACAGATGCGCGATCGAATCTGGACATACGGTCGCTTCGATGGA
>JAGWBT010000117.1:26573-28124 GCA_021295755.1 Candidatus Poribacteria bacterium | reverse complement strand
TCTTCGGATGGCTAACCTTGTTGATAGCACAATTCAACTCCTAAAGAATCCAAATCCTTTAGGTTTTGGAGTATGTCAAAAGGACTGAATTAGGAGATTTGCTGGCACAAGATCCGTCCCGGCAATAGCGTAACAAAAAATTTCTACCGCAGATCGGATATTCTTTGACAAACCGATTAATACAAGTTATAATTATATCTATGTTATTGAAACTGAATCTCAATATCAATAACGCAGATGTAAAATAACTGTACAATTTTCGGAGGATACAATGCTGAGATATCTGGTTGGAGTTCTGGGACTATTTCTAACTGTATGGACGGTCAATGCAACCGATACCAGAGAATTGGTCGTCTATTCAGGGCGCAGCAAGGGTTTGGTCCACCCTATCATCAAGCAGTTTGAGAAGGAGACCGGCATCACGGTCAAGGTACGTTACGGTAACACTGCTCAACTTGCGGTGGCTTTGTTAGAGGAGGGGGAAAAAAGCCCCGCCGATCTTTTCTGGGCACAGGATGCGGGGGCGCTCGGTGCGGTCAGCAAACAGGGATTGTTTCAGAAATTACCCGAATCCATCCTGTCGAAAGTTCCTGACAAGTTTCGCAATGCCGAGGGAGTGTGGACTGCAACAAGCGGTCGCGCGCGTGTCCTCGCTTACGCGCCTGAACGAGTCAAGGCGGATGAACTGCCCAACAGCATCTTCGATTTGACCGATGCGAAATGGAAGGGACGTGTCGGTTGGGCACCGCAGAACGCATCATTCCAAGCCTTTGTAACGGCGATGCGCGTCCTTAAGGGAGAAGATACAACGGAGGAATGGCTGCGCGGTATGATACCCGAAGAACACACCGATTATTCGGGGACTCGCCGCTGGAGAAATCGATCTTGGTTTGCCTAACCACTACTATTTGATGCGCTTCAAAAAGAGCGACTCCGGGTTTCCTGTTGAGCAGACTTTCTTTGGAGCCGGAGATCCAGGAAATCTGGTTAACGTCGCTGGGATCGGTATCCTGAAAAACAGTAGTCACACCGAAGAGGTCAGTACCTTCGTCGAATACCTATTATCCCCAAAGGTACAGCAGTTCTTCATAAGCGAGGTCTTTGAGTATCCTGTCACGGGGGCGGGCATTCCTAGCGCAAAATTGCTGCCACCAGATGAACTTTTAAAACTAACACCAGCGATCAACCTAGAAAAGTTGGATGACCTAGAAGGAACCTTGAAACTTCTGCGTGAGGCAGACATTTTGTGATCCATTCTGAGACGCGATCTTTTCCACCATGGTATTTCTTCGTCCCCGGAGTTGCCATCGGGACTGGAATAGTGCTGCCACTGATTTACCTTCTCGTGCGTGCATTCGAGGCGGAAACGGGAGAGTTGATTCAAATTGTCTTCCGTACCCGGACCGTGTACCTTTTCGGTAATACCATCCTCCTCGTCATCGGAGTTATTGGGACCGGCATACTTCTGGCAGCACCGCTTGCATGGGTAACAACACGGACGGATCTCAAATGCAAACGTTTTTTTACGCTGCTTGGAGTGTTGCCACTGGC